>DASWBR010000114.1:0-1763 GCA_036390495.1 Candidatus Deferrimicrobiaceae bacterium
ATGACCGTCCGCGAGAACCTCGAGATGGGTGCCTACACGCGCGGCTCCCGGCGGGAGGTGGAGGAGAGCTTCGGGCAGGTTTACGCCATCTTCCCGCGCCTCCTCGAACGGGCATCCCAGCTGGCGGGAACCCTCTCGGGAGGGGAGCAGCAGATGCTCGCAATCGGAAGGGCGCTGGTCCAGCGGCCTTCGCTCCTCCTCCTCGACGAGCCGTCCATGGGGCTCTCTCCTCTCCTGGTGGAGGAAATTTTCCGGTTCGTCTCGGAGATCAACCGGGCCGGCACGACGATCCTGCTCGTCGAACAGAACGCCAGCATGGCCCTTTCCGTGGCAAACCGGTCCTACGTCATGGAGACCGGCGGGATCGTCCTTTCCGGAAAGGCGGCGGAGTTGCGGGCGGACCCGAGGGTCCGCGGTGCGTATCTCGGGGAGGCTGCGGAATGAGGCGTTCTCCGGTTCCATCCGGCCCCCGGGCCGCGGGCAGTTCCTTTCCCATCCGCATCCTCGTCAGCGCCTGCCTGCTGGGCGAGAAGGTCCGTTACGACGGCGGGCACAAGCGGGACCTGTTCCTCGTCGAAACCCTCGGCCCGCACGTGGAATGGATCCCGGTCTGCCCGGAGGTCGACTGCGGGCTTCCCGTCCCCCGGGAGGCGATGCGCCTGGTCGGCTTTGCTTCGCGCCCCCGACTGGTGACGATACGGACCGGGGTCGATCTCACCGGAAAGATGGAGGAGTGGGCGGGGGGCCGGCTCGACGAGCTATCCGGGCTGGACCTGTGCGGCTACATCTGCAAGAAGGACTCCCCGAGTTCCGGCATGGAGCGGGTGAAGGTGTACGGCGGGGACGGGATTCCGGCCCGGTCGGGGGCGGGGATCTTCACCCGGATGTTCATGGAACGGTTCCCGCTGATCCCGGTCGAGGAGGAGGGGCGCCTCACCGACCCGGTACTGCGGGAGATGTTCATCGAGAGGGTCTTCTGCCTGCGCCGCTTCCGCGACCTGCTCGCGATGCCCCTGTCGCGCGGTGCGCTGGTGGAGTTCCACACGGTCCACAAGCTGCTGCTCCTCTCCCACGACCGGGCCCATTACGAGGAGATGGGCCGCCTCGTGGCCGGAGCGAAACAGCTATCCCTGGAAACCCTGTACCGGAAGTACCAGGCGCTCTTCATGGCCGCGCTCGCGCACAAGGCGACGCCGAAGAAGTGCGCCGACGTTCTGACCCACATGATGGGTCACTTGAAGAATCACCTTTCCGGTGACGAAAAAAGCGAGCTTCTGGAGGTCATAGGGCAGTACCGGCGCCGGCTGATCCCCCTGGTCGTGCCCGTTACGCTCCTGCGCCACTACGTCCGGAAATACGACGTGCCGTACCTCGCGAAACAGGTTTTCCTCAACCCGCACCCCGTGGAGCTGATGTTGCGCAACCACGTGTAACCCCGTTTAGGGGGACACTCTCCGGTTTTGCTTTACAACGGGGACGAATGGGAAGAGTGTCCCCCGCCATCCTAGGGTCGCGGGTGGCCGACCGGGACCGGCTCGACCCGCGGAGTCTCCGCGCCGGAAAGGATCGCCAGGAGCTCCCGCTCCAGGTTCCGCTCCCCGCCGGGTGCCGGCGCGGCGAGGAGGGAGACCCGCACCGACTTCGCGGAAGGGAGGAAGTGCTGCTCCGCGAGGAACGTGCGCACCGTCTGCCGCAGGGCGGCGAGGAGCAGCTGCCCTTCCCCGGACTCCCGGGCCGGGCCGACGACGACGAGATGCCCGCCG
>DASWBR010000115.1:0-10414 GCA_036390495.1 Candidatus Deferrimicrobiaceae bacterium
CCGCCATCTCCCTGTACGCGAACCTCCAGAAGGTGGACACCCAGTACCGGCAGCTGGCCGCCGTCGTCGCCCGCTCCTATTCCCAGGCCATCGGGGGGATGCGGGAGTGGAACAACCAGCACGGGGGGGTGTACGTGCCCGTCACGGGGAAGACCCGGCCCAATCCGCTCCTGGCAGACCCGTTGCGGGAGGTGACGACGCGCGAAGGGGTGCGGCTGACGAAGATCAACCACGCCCACATGGTGCGGCTGATCTCGAACCTGCTGACGGAAGAGCAGGGGATCCGCGTCCGGATCACCAGCGCGACCCCCGTCCAGGCGGCGAACGGCCCGACGGATTGGGAGAAGTCCGCCCTCGAAGAGTTCGTAAAGGGCAAGAAGGAGGTTTTCGGGGTCACCGGCGCCCCGGACCGGCCCGTCTTCCGGTTCATGGTCCCCCTGAAGGTGGAGCCGTCGTGCCTGCGGTGCCACCCCGAGCACAAGGGGCGTCCGGAGGATATCCGCGGGGGGGTGAGCGTCAGCTTCTCCTTCACCCCCTTCCTGCGGCTGATGGGGCAGAACAATAGACAGATCTGGACGGTCCACCTCCTCTTCCTCGCCGTGGCCCTCCTGCTGATCTTCCTCCTCGGCCGCAAGCTTGTCCTCCAGATCGACGCCCTGCAGGACTCCCTGCAACAGATCCGGAAACTCGAGGGGCTGGTGCCGATCTGCGCCAACTGCAAGAAGATCCGCACCGAGGGGGCGAACCCGTTCGATCAGAAATCCTGGACCTCGATCGAGAAGTACATCAGCGATCGCACCGACGCGGAGTTCACCCACGGGCTGTGCCCGGATTGCGCGAAGCGTCTCTATCCCGGTGTCGAGGGGGAGCCGGGCGGGGAGAAAGGGGGAACGGTCACCCCGAAAGGGCCGAAACCTCTGTGATCCGTTTTTCCCCTTCCAGCAGCCAGGCGAAGCGGGCGCGGAGCCGGTTTCCCGCCTCCGGGACGTCCAGCGCCGCGATGGCCCCTTTCCGCATTCCGTAAGAAGCCGGGAGCGACAGCAGTTGCGTCAGGACCCGCCCCATGTCCGGCTCGTGGCCGACGAGGGCGACTTCCATCCCGCCGGGGCACCCGTCCAGGACCGCGTTGAGCCCGCCCAGGTCGAACCCCGGGGCGAGTTGCGGCGCCACGATCACCGTACCGTCGTACCGCACCGCCTCCGCGAGGATCTCCGCGGTCTGGACGGCCCGCACGAACGGGCTGGTGAGGAGAAAGGCGGGGGTCGCACCGGCCTCCCGGAACCGGGCGGCGGCTTCCCGGAAGGAGGCGCGGCCCCGTGCGGTAAGGTACCTTGCCGAATCCGGCATCATTCCGACCCGGTCGACGGACTCCGCGTGCCGCACCAGGTAGATCCTCATGTCCCACCCCCTCGACTATTGCAGCAATCCCCCCGCGGGGGATACCGCGAACCGACTCCATCCCCCCGCGCGGGAAATCTAAAGACCGCGATGAAGGCCCACCGAATCCGCGCCGCCCAGTTTCTGCCCGTCGCCCCGGCAGAGGCATGGGGCTTCTTTTCCAACCCGCGGAACCTTCCGCGGATCACCCCCCCATGGCTCTCTTTCGAGGTCCTCTCCGATCCGCCGGACAGGATGTACCCCGGCCTGCTGATCGAGTACCGGGTGCGGCCCCTGTGGGGCATTCCTCTCCGGTGGCTGACGGAAATCACCCACGTGGTCGAGCCGTGCCTGTTCGTCGACGAGCAGCGCCTCGGACCGTACCGGCTCTGGCACCACCAGCACCGGTTCCGGGCGGCGGGTGGCGGCGTGGAGATGGAGGACGAGGTCCACTACCTGCTTCCGGGAGGCCCCGCCGGCAGGGTGGCGCACGCCCTCCTGGTGCGGCGCAGGCTGGAGGAGATCTTCCTCTACCGTCGCGCGGCGGTCGAGCGGATGTTCGTGGGAGGGTAGCCCCGCTACCTTCCTTCCGCCTCGAGGAACCGCTCCGCCTCGATGGCGGCGCGGCACCCCGCACCGGCTGCGGTGACGGCCTGCCGGTACACCGTGTCGTGCACGTCCCCTGCCGCGAACACTCCCTCCACGCTCGTGCGGGCCCCGTCGCGGAGGACGATGTACCCGTTGTCGAGCGCCAGCTGCCCCTCGAAGATTTTCGTGTTCGGGTCGTGCCCGATGGCGACGAAGACGCCGTCCACGGCCCGCACCGACTCCGAGCCGTCCCCCGCGCTCTTCAGGCGGACCGCGGAAACTTCGTTCTTCCGCGGGTCGAGGATGTCCGCCACCACGGTGTTCAGGACGAACTCGATCTTCGGGTTCTTCCGGGCCCGCTCGAGCAGGATCTTCGAGGCGCGGAACTGGTCCCTCCGGTGCACCAGGAGCACCTTCGAGGCGAACCGGGTGAGGAAGATCGCCTCCTCCACAGCGGTGTCGCCGCCCCCCACGACCGCAACCTCCCGGTTCCGGAAGAACGCCCCGTCGCACGTCGCGCAGGTGGACACCCCGCGCCCCATCAGCTTCCTCTCCGATTCCAGCCCCAGGGTGCGGGCCGATGCCCCCGTGGCGACGATGAGGGTCCGGCACGGATAGGAGTTCTCCTCGGTCTTCACCGAGAACGGGCGTGCCGACAGGTCCACGGAAACGACGGTTTCCGCCTTGTACACGGCGCCGAACCGCTCCGCCTGTTTCCGCATGAGGTCGACGAGTTCGGGCCCCTGGATCCCCTCCGGGAAACCGGGGAAATTCTCCACCTCGGTGGTGAGGGTCAGCTGGCCTCCCGGCTCCCGGCCTTCCAGCACGAGGGGGGAGAGGTTCGCGCGGGCGGTGTAGATGGCGGCGGTGGAACCGGCACAGCCGGAGCCCAGGATGATCACGTCCCGAACCATGGGGTACCCTCCTGGAGACCCGCTGTCCGCGGGAATCCACCGAGAGTTTGCCCCCTCGCTCCTCGGGATGTCAAGGAACCAAGCGGCACACCCCTCGGGGTCAATCCCGCGCTTTTTTTTCCGTCGCCACTGTGTGAGAATAGGGTCCTGCAGGCACAAACCTTCACCAACGAACCAAGGAGGCGCGACCGATGGCCAGCAAGAAACCGTCCGCGGAGCTGCTCGATCTTCTGAACCAGGCGATCGCCCGGGAGATCCAGGTGTCCGTGCAATACATGTGGCAGCACGTCCTCTGGAAGGGGGTCCAGGGCTTCGCGGTAAAGGACGCACTGAAGAAGACCGCCATCGAGGAAATGAAGCACGCCGAGGCGATCGCGGAACGCCTGAACTACCTCGGGGGGATTCCCACCACCAAACCCACACCGATCTTCATCGGGTCCACCCTGAAGGAGATGCTCGAGACGGACAAGAAGGACGAGGAGCAGGCGATCGCGATGTACCGGAAGATCATCGAGGTCGCGCGGAAGCAGGGGGACGAGACCACGGAGTTCCTGTTCAAGGAGATCCTCTCCTCCGAGGAGGAGCACCACGACCTCTTCACCTCCCTCCTCGAGGAGGATTAGGCGACCCCGCCGCAGGAGGAACCGTCAAGGCCGGCGCCCCTTCGGGGGCGCCTTTTTTTTTCGCCGGGACGCCCGGCAGGGCCCGGGGATCCCCTGAACCCCGGACGGGGCCGAAGGAATCCAAGGCAGAAACGGTACGCAGGGGGTGCGAGGATGGCGGAGGCGAAGAGAATCGTCTGGCTCCTTTTCGCCGGCGTGATGGGGGCGGGTTTCCTTTTCTTCCCATGGAAAGCGCGCGCGGAAACGCCGTACCCGAACCTTTCTCCCGCGCAGGCCCGGGAACTGATCGCGAAACAGGCCGGCAACCCGGACTTCGTCGTCCTCGACGTGAGGACGCCCGGGGAGTTCCAGTCGGGGCGGATCGGGGACGCCGTCCTGCTCGACTACAATTCCGGGAAATTCCGCGCGGAACTGGGGGCCCTGGACCGCGGGAAGACGTACCTCGTGTACTGTCGCACGGGGAACCGCAGCAGCGGGGCCGTCCAGGCGATGAAGGAAGAAGGTTTCCGGAACGTCTACCACCTCGAAGGGGGGATCGTGAAGTGGAAGGAGGGCGGCCTCCCCACGCAGAAATAGGGACCCCTTGAAGCCCTCCCCCCGGAACGTTCCGTCCCGTACGACCTTCCTGCGGATCTCCGCGGCCCTCCTGCGCTGGTTCCGGAAGGAGGGCCGCAGGATGGCGTGGCGGGAGACCCGGGACCCGTACCGGATCTGGGTGTCCGAGATCATGTTGCAACAGACGCGCGTGGAGACGGTTGCCCCGTATTACGGGCGCTTCCTTGCGAGGTTCCCCGACGTACGAACCCTCGCCGCCGCCGCGCCGGACGAGGTGATGAAGGCGTGGGAAGGGCTGGGATACTACGCCCGGGCGCGAAACCTGCAGAAGGCGGCCCGGACCGTGATGGAACGGTACGGAGGGGAGATCCCCGGGACCGTGGAGGAGCTGGAGGGACTCCCGGGGATCGGGCGCTCCACGGCGGGGGCGATCGCCGCCATCGCGTTCGGCGTGGACGCACCGGTCCTGGACGCGAACGCGTCGCGAGTCGTTGCGCGCCTCTTCGGCATCCGTGGGGATCCGAGGGCGGCGGGCGTCCGGAGCGCGCTCTGGGACCTGTCGGGCCGGATGGTGGCCAGGGGAAAGGGGCGCGATACGGCCCTCGCCGCGATGGACCTGGGCGCCACGGTGTGCTCCCCTCGTTCCCCGCGGTGCGGCGGCTGCCCGGTGCGAGGTTTCTGCGTCGCCTTCCGCGAAGGGATTCAGGAAGCGATTCCCCCGCGGGCCGCCCGCAGGACCGTCCCCCGCCACGATGTCGTCGCGGCGCTGTTCCGTCGCCCGGACGGGGCGCTCCTCCTGGTGCGCCGGCCGCCGGAAGGGCTCCTCGGCGGGTTGTGGGCCTTTCCTTCGGGGAGGCGGGCTCCGGGAGAATCCCTCGAGGAAGCGTTGCGACGTGCGCTGCGGGAGAAACTCCGCCTCCGGGCGCGGATTCAAAGGAAAGTAGGAGCCGTATCCCACGCCTACTCCCATTACCGGATCACGCTGCACGGGTACCTTTGCGTTCCCGGCGCGGGAGCGGTTCCATCGGGCGAGCGGGCGGGGTGGTTCCTTCCCGGCGGGAAGACGCGTTACGCGCTCCCCCGGGCGGACCGCAAGCTGGTCGAACTCATCCTGCGGGAGGAAGGGCCATGAAACTGGAAGAGGTATTGAAGCCGGGAGGACGCGGCATCATCGCCACGGCGTCGAAGGACGGGGAGGTGAACACGGCCGTGTACGCGGTTCCGCACGTCGTGGACGCGGAGACGGTGGCGTGGGGCATGACGGACGGAAGGACCTGGAACAACGTGCGGCAGAACCCCCGCGCGGCATACGCCTACTTCGCCCCCGGCGAAGGATTCCGGGGGGCCCGCCTCTCCCTCTCCCTCGTCCGCACGGAGGACTCCGGCGAGATGCTGGCGAAGATCCGGCAGAGGACCGCCGCGACGAGCCCGGGAAACCCGGAAGCGGTGAAGCACGTGGCGTATTTCAAGGTAATCGAAACGCGCCCCCTGGTATAGGGAAGCCGAAACCCTGTTGTGAAAAGGGGATATACACCCCGGCGCGGGTCGATGTAAGATACTGCGCCGGGGCCACGCCCCCATTCCGAACGGTAGCGGAAAGGAGGCACCATGAAACGCGGATCCCTCGTCCTCGCAATCTTCTTCCTGGCGGCAGCGGGCGCCGCGCCCTCCCACGCGAAGGAAATCCGGATCGGGCTCATCACCCCCCTGTCGGGGGACGTGAAGACGTTCGGGGAATCGGTGCGGAACTCCTTCCTGATCGCCGTCGAGGAGGCGAACGCCAAAGGCGGCGTCGCCGGGATGAAGATCGCCTGGGTGGTCCAGGACGACAAGAACGACGCCACGGAGGCGGCGAACGTGGCGAACCTCCTGGTGAGCCAGCACCGGGTGAAGGCGATCGTCGGGTCGGTCACCTCCAAGACGTCGATCCCCGTCTCCGACATCATCCAGGCCGGGAAGGTCCCGACCATCTCGCCGACGGCCACCAACCCGAAGGTCACGGTGGCCGACGGGAAGCGGAAGGACTACATGTTCCGCGCGTGCTTCATCGACCCGTTCCAGGGCGCCGTGCTGGCGAAATTCGCTCAGGAGACGCTGAAGAAGAAGAGCGCGGCCGTCCTCTACGACGCGTCGAACGACTACTCGAAGGGGATCGCCGAGGTGTTCCGCGACGCGTTCCGGAAACAGGGCGGGAGCGTGGCGGCCTTCGAGTCGTACGGGAAGGACGACGTGGATTTCTCGGCGCTGCTGACGAAGGTGAAGGCGTCCGGAGCGGACGTGCTCTTCCTCCCCGACTACTACAACAAGGTGGGGCTCATCGCCAAGCAGGCCCGGGAGAAGGGGGTGAAGGCCCAGCTGATCGGGCCGGACGGGTGGGACTCCCCGGACCTCGTGAAGATCGCGGGCTCCGCCATCGAGGGGGGGTACTTCTCGAACCATTACTCCCCGGACGACAAGCGCCCGGAGGTCGTGGCGTGGGTGAAGAAGTACAAGGAGAAGCACGGGCAGGTTCCCGACGCCCTCGGCACGCTGGCGTACGACGCGACGAACATGCTCCTCGAGGCGATCCGGAAGGCGGGGTCCGACGACCCGAAGAAGATCCGGGAGGCCCTCGCGTCGATGAAGGATTTCCAGGCGGTTTCCGGCAAGTCCACCATGGACCGGAGCGGCGACTGCATCAAGAGCGCCGCGATCCTGAAGATCGAGGGGGGGAAGCAGACCTTCGTCAAGATGGTGAACCCATAGAGTATTTTCTCCAGCAGGCCCTGAACGGTCTCCAGCTGGGAATCGTGTACGCCCTGATCGCCCTGGGGTACACGATGGTGTACGGGATCGTCCGGTTGATCAATTTCGCCCACGGCGACGTCTTCATGGTAGGGGCGTTCCTCGCCCTGTACGCGATCGAGCGGCTCGGCCTGCCGTTGCCCGCGGTGTTCGTCTGCGCCGCCGCGGGATGCGCGGCCCTCGCCGTGGCCATCGAGCGGCTGGCGTACCGGCCGCTGCGGAGCGCGCCGAAAATCGCGGCGCTCATCACCGCGATCGGCGTCTCCCTCTTCCTGGAGTATTTCACCGCCCTCCACCAGGTCTTCGGCCCCAACTTCTACGCCTTCCCGCGGCCTTTCGACGTGGTGTCCCGGGAGTTCGGCGGGGTCACGGTCACCAACATCCAGGGGATCATCTTCCTTGCCACCCTCGCCACGCTGGGCGGGCTCCAGTACGTCGTCTACCACACGAAGGTCGGACGCGCGATGCGGGCGGTATCCCACGATCCCGTCACCGCGGGGCTGATGGGGGTCAACGTGAACGCCGTCATCTCCTTCACGTTCGGCCTCGGCGCGGCGCTCGCCGGGGTGGGCGGGGTTCTCTACGGGATCGCGTACCCCCAGATCAACACCTTCATGGGGGTGATGCCGGGGCTCAAGGCGTTCACGGCCGCCGTCCTGGGCGGAATCGGCAGTATCCCCGGCGCCGTCCTGGGGGCCCTCATCATGGGGCAGTCGGAGACGATGACCTCGGCGTACCTTTCCTCCACCTACCGGGACGGGATCGCGTTCCTCATCCTGATCGCCGTGCTCCTGGTGAAGCCCACGGGAATCCTGGGAACCGCACGGGTGGAGAAAGTGTGACCGTCCGGATCCCGCGGGTCGCCGGGAACATCCTGAAGGCGCTGCTGCCGTTTTGCCTCCTGACGGCGACCCTCCTGTTACTCGAGTCCCGCGAATACCTGAACCCGTTCTGGATCCGGATCATCCAGCTGTCGTGCGTGGTGGCGGTGTCCGCCCTCGGGCTGAACCTGATCTACGGGTTTACCGGCCTCTTCTCGCTGGGGCACGCGGCTTTTTACGGGGTGGGCGCCTACACCGCGGCGCTCCTGATGAAAGGGTTCGTCGGCGCGTACGGCGAGGAGTCGTTCCTTCCCGCCCAGGCGGCGTTCCTCGGCTCGCTCGCGGCCGGCGGGATCGCCGCGGCCCTCCTTGCCTGCCTGGTCGGACTGCCGACGCTGCGCCTCACATCCGACTACCTCGGGATCGCAACCCTGGGCTTCGGGGTGATCACGAAGGTGCTCTTCGACAACGCGGACTCTTTCCTCCCGCAGCTGGGGGGCGCGCGGGGGATGACCGGGATACCGAGGATGACGGAGACTCCCTGGGTCGTCGCCGGGCTCGTCGCCGCGATCCTGGTGGCGCGGAACCTCGTCCACTCCACCTACGGCCGGGCCCTGGTCGCCATCCGGGAGGACGAGATCGCCGCCTCCACGGTGGGGATCGACATCTTCCGGTACAAGGTGTACGGGTTCACCGCCGGGTGCGCCTTCGCCGGCGTGGCCGGGGGGCTGTACGCCCACCTCTACACGTTTCTCCACCCGAGCAACTTCGACTTCCTGAAGTCGTTCGACGTGCTGATGATCGTGGTCCTCGGCGGGCTCGGGAACCTGAGCGGGACGCTGGTGGCGTCGTTCGGGTGGATCTTCCTGCTGGAGGGGATGCGCGTTCTGCTCCCTCCCGAGTATATCGAATTCCGCTGGGTGATCATCCCCCTGCTGCTGATCGTCACGATGCTGGTCCGTCCCCAGGGCCTGTTCGGCCGGAGGGAGTTCCCGTTCCTCCGGGGGAAGGTGTACCGGTGATCCTCTCGGTACAGGGGCTCACCCGCCACTTCGGGGGGATCCGGGCCCTCGACGGCGTCGATTTCACTCTCGGGAGGGGAGAGCTCGTCGGGATCATCGGACCCAACGGGTCCGGAAAGACCACCCTGTTCAACGTGGTCACGGGAATCTACCGCCCGGACCGCGGTTCGGTCACCCTGGAGGGGAAGGGGATCGCGGGGCTTCCGCCCCACGAGATCGCCCGCCGGGGTATCGCCAGGACCTTCCAGAACATCCGGCTGTTCCGGGAACTGACGGTGGTGGACAACGTGCGGGTCGCATATCACCCGCACGTCCGGTACGGACCCGCCGACGCGCTGTTGCGGACGGAGGCGTTCTACCAGGAGGAGCGGCGGACGCGGGAGCAGGTCGAGGAGTTCCTCACGATCTTCTCCCTCTCGGACCGCCGGAAGGAACTCGCGCGGAACCTCTCCTACGGCGACCAGCGCAGGCTGGAGATCGCCCGGGCGCTATCCTGCTGGCCGCGCCTTCTCCTCCTCGACGAACCCGCGGCGGGGATGAACCCATCCGAGGTGGGGAAACTGATGGACCTCATCCTCCGGGTCCGGGAACGGTTCTCCCTGACCGTGCTGCTGATCGAGCACCAGATGCGCCTGGTGATGGGGATCTGCGAGAGGCTGATCGTCATGGACTTCGGGCAGGTGATCGCCCGGGGGGTCCCCTCCGAGATCCAGCGCGATCCCCGCGTGGTGGAGGCGTACCTCGGGAAAGGCGGCTCCAACGGGTAGAATATAAAGGGAAACCTGAAAGAATGTTGTTAACTGTTGATAATCTGAACGTATATTACGGAGCAATACAGGCGCTTCGGGACGTTTCCTTCACGGTAGGAAAGGGGGAGATCGTCTCGCTCATCGGCGCGAACGGGGCAGGCAAGAGCACGACTCTCCGGGCGCTCTCCGGAATCCTACGCCCTGCGTCCGGGAGCATCGTCCACGACGGCCGGCCGATTGCCGGCCTGCCGCCGCACCGGATCGTCCGCCTCGGGATTTCGCACGTTCCGGAAGGGCGGGGCGTCTTCGCGAACATGACCGTCCGCGAGAACCTCGAGATGGGTGCCTACACGCGCGGCTCCCGGCGGGAGGTGGAGGAGAGCTTCGGGCAGGTTTACGCCATCTTCCCGCGCCTCCTCGAGCGGGCATCCCAGCTGGCGGGAACCCTCTCGGGAGGGGAGCAGCAGATGCTGGCCATCGGAAGGGCGCTGGTCCAGCGGCCCTCGCTCCTCCTCCTCGACGAGCCGTCCATGGGGCTCTCTCCTCTCCTGGTGGAGGAAATATTCCGGTTCGTCTCGGAGATCAACCGGGCCGGCACGACGATCCTGCTCGTCGAGCAGAACGCCAGCATGGCCCTTTCCGTGGCCGGCCGGTCCTACGTCCTGGAGACCGGCGGGATCGTCCTTTCCGGCAAGGCGGCGGAATTGCGGGCGGACCCGAGGGTTCGCGGTGCGTATCTCGGGGAGGCGGCGGAATGAGGCGTTCTCCGGATCCATCCGGCCCCCGGGCCGCGGGCGTTTCCTTTCCCATCCGCATCCTGGTCAGCGCCTGCCTGCTGGGCGAGAAGGTCCGTTACGACGGCGGGCACAAGCGGGACCTGTTCCTCGTCGAAACCCTCGGCCCGCACGTGGAATGGGTCCCGGTCTGCCCGGAGGTCGACTGCGGGCTTCCCGTCCCCCGGGAGGCGATGCGCCTGGTCGG
>DASWBR010000116.1:0-18560 GCA_036390495.1 Candidatus Deferrimicrobiaceae bacterium
GGGATGACGCTCCCCGAACTGGAGGATTTCTTCGCCGGGTGGGGGAAGGAGCGATTCCGCGCCCGCCAGATTTTCCGGTGGATCTACCGGAAACACGTCGACGACTTCGGCGCGATGACGGACCTCTCGAGGGAGTTCCGCGCGCTGCTGTCCTCGTCCTGCCGGATCTCGGCCCCCCCCGCGGAACGCGCCGAGACTTCCGCCGACGGCGCCGAGAAATACCTCTTCCGCCTCGAGGACGGCGAGGCGGTGGAAAGCGTCCTGATTCCCGACGGGGAGCGAAGGACCCTCTGCGTCTCCTCGCAGGTGGGGTGCGCGCTGGCCTGCTCCTTCTGCGCCACCGGCGCGATGGGGTTGCGCCGCGACATGACCTCCGCAGAGATCATCCAGCAGGTGTGCTTCGCGGCAAAGCGCCTCGCGGAGCGCGGCGAGTCGCTGACCAACGTCGTCTTCATGGGAATGGGCGAGCCGTTGCGGAACCCGCGGGAGGTGTCCCGGGCGATCGGGATCCTTCTCTCCCAGCACGGATTCGGCCTCTCCGGCAAGCGGGTCACCGTCTCGACCGCCGGCATCGTACCGGAGATGCTGGCGATGGCGGAGCGGCATCCGGTGAGCTTCGCCGTTTCGGTCAACGCGTCCCGGGACGAGCAGCGTTCCCTGCTCATGCCGGTCAACCGGAAGCACCCGCTGAGGGAACTCGTGGCGGCGATGAGGCGGATCCCGCTGCAGAGCGGCCGGAAGGTGACGGCCGAGTATGTGCTCCTCGAGGGAGTGAACGACTCCCTGGAAGACGCACGGGCGCTGGCGCGCCTTTTCCGGGGTGCCCGGATCAAGGTGAACCTCATCCCCTACAATCCTCTCGAGAACGCGCCGTACCGGGCACCCTCCAGGACGACGGTGGACCGTTTCCGGGACATTCTTCTCCACGCAGGGATCCAGACGATCACCCGGGAGAGGAGGGGGGCGGACATCCGCGCGGCGTGCGGGCAACTGCGGGCTGCCGCATGCGGAAAAAGGGGTTGAGGGGGATTCCCGTTCTGCCTATAGTCTAGGGACATCCCCGCGACGAAGGAAGGGACCATGGCCGACATCCTCGGAGTCATCGGCGGCTCCGGCCTCTACGAGATGGAAGGGATGCGCAACGTGCGCAAGGTGGCCGTGCGGACCCCCTTCGGCGATCCTTCCGACGCGTTCACGGTGGGGGAACTCGAGGGGAGGACCCTGGCGTTCCTCCCCCGCCATGGCCAGGGGCACCGACTCTCCCCCTCGCAGATCAACTACCGCGCCAACGTATACGCCATGAAGAAGATCGGGGCGGACGCGATCCTCTCGATCTCCGCCGTCGGGAGCATGAAAGAGGGGATCCGTCCGGGGGACATCGTGGTCGTCGACCAGTTCTTCGACCACACGAAGTCCCGCCCGGGCACTTTCTTCGAGGACGGGATTGCCGGCCACATCACCCTGGCGGACCCCGTCTGCCCGGCCTTCGCGGCCGTCGTGCACGACGCGGCAAGGAAGTGCGTGAAGCGCGTACACCGCGGCGGCACCTACCTCTGCATGGAGGGCCCGGCCTTCTCGACGCGTGCGGAGTCCACCATCTACCGGAAGTGGGGCGTGGACGTCATCGGGATGACGAACATGCCCGAGGCGAAGCTCGCCCGTGAGGCCGAGCTCTGCTACGCGACGCTCGCGCTCGCCACGGACTACGACTGCTGGCACGAGTCCGAGGAGGACGTGACGGTGGGGGCGATCCTCGCGATCCTGAAGAGGAACGTGGAGAACTCGAAAAGGATCGTCCGGGAGGTGGCCCGCCGCCTGCCGGTGACCGGCGCGTGCCATTGCCGGGAGGCCCTCCGGCACGCCATCATCACAGACCGGAAGAGGATCCCCTTGGCGGCCCGGAGGCGCCTCTCCCTGCTGATCGGGAAATACCTGTGACCGCGAGGGGCGCCGCTTCCGGATTCCTCCTCGCGTTCCTGCTGGCCGCGCTGGTTTCCGGCTGCGCGGGATCTTCCGCGAACCGGAAGAAGGAGGCGGAGGCCCGGATCCAGATGGGAGCCACCTATCTCGAGCAGAGGAACCTTCCCATGGCGATGCGGGAGCTGACGCGGGCGGCCGAGCTCGATCCGGGAAACCCGGAGGCCGACATGATGCTGGGGATGACCTACCAGGCCCGCGGCGAAAGCGCGAAAGCGGAAGAGTACCTCCGGAAAGCGATCGACGCCAGGCCGGATTACGCGGAGGCCCACAACAACCTCGGCACCGTCCTCGCGAGCCAGAAGCGGTGGGACGAAGCCGCGCGGGAGTTCGAGGCCGCGGCGGGGAACGTCCTGTACACCACTCCGGAGCGGGCGTACTTCAACCTCGCGGAGGTCGAGCGGATGCGGAAGGACCCGAAGCGGGCGGAAGAGTCGTACCGCCGGGCCCTTCGGGCCAACAACCGCTACGCTCCGGCGTACCTCGGTCTCGCCGCCCTGCTGGGCGAGAGGGGAGACTGGGGGGAGGCGGAGTCCGTCCTCGTCCGGTGCGTGCAACTGCTCCCCGACTACGCCCCGGGATGGATGGAGCTCGGGCGCGTCCACGTCCGGCTGAATCGGCCCGGCGAGGCGGAGTCCGATTTCAACAGGGTCCTCGCCGTCTCGTCCGACCCGGAGCTCCGGAAACAGGCCGCGAAGTACCTGGGCATGCTCAAGGGGGATACGCCGTGATGGCCGGAGGCGCGGGGGCGTCGTGGAAGGCGAAGCGCGAGGCCATGGGGAAGACCCTGGAACAGGTGGCCGCCGAGCTCCGGGTCAGCCGACGGTACCTCGCGGGGATCGAAGAGGGGGATTTCCGGGGGTGGCCCGAACGGGTGTTCTCGTCGGGATTCATCCGCGCGTACGGGAAATACCTTTCCGAGGACCCTGGCACCGTGCTGACCGAGTACGAGCGTTCGGTGGAGGAGCGGGAGGAAGTCGGACCGTCGGACACGCTCCGCCCCGAGTGGCTGGAGCGGGAGCGGGAGCGCGGAACCCGAAGGACCAGCTACACCCTCGCCGCCGGCGTCGTGCTCCTCGTCGGTCTCGTCCTCGCGTGGGTCTCCCTCCGGAACGCGAACCGTCCTCCCCCCCCTTCCCCCGTCGCTTCGGCGCCTGCGGTGACGCCGCCCGCGGAAAACGCGGCGAAGATGGCAGACAACGCGGCGACCACCCCTCCGGGTTCCGACAACGCCACCCCGGTGACGGGCGCGGTTGCCTCCCTCCCCGTGCCTGCCGGCCCTGCGCCCTCCCCCACGGTGGCGTCGGTCGGAGGGAGCGGCCCGCTCGCCGGGCCGTTCCAGCTGTTCCTGGAGGCCAGCGAGCAGACGTGGCTGATGTACAGCTTCGACGACGGGGATCCGATCGACGTCACGCTCTACCCCGGCGACAAGATCAGCATCCAGGCGCAACGGCGGATCGGGCTGAAATTGGGGAACGCCGGCGGTGTTGCCGGAACCCTGAACGGACGGCGCCTCCCCCCCTTCGGGGAGAGGGGGCAGGTCCGGAAGGTGGCCTTCGGGCAATGACGACCGGGCCGTCGGGACGAGACGCGTGAACCGGACGGTGATCCATTGCCGGCGGTGCGGCCAGGCGATGAAGCGGGATCGCATCGGCGTCGACCACGTCCACTGGCTCTGCACCTGCGGGAACCGGGAACGGATCCCCCTGACGCGGGTGGACTCCGGCGGGAATCCGTACCAGAAGGGGGACGTGTTCGCCCAGATCCGTTTCCGGGCGGGCGGGGACGTGATGCTCGAGGTGGCCCGGAACAACGAAGAGCGGTTCGAGCTCATTTCCCTGGACGAGATCACCCGCCTCGTGAGCGAGGAGATCCCGCTGGCCCAGGCGCTCGACGAGATCACCGGAAAAATCGCTGCCCGGATGCGGGTGGAGGTCTGCTCCATCTACCTCAACCGGGGGGGACAGCTTCTCCTCTCCGCCACCCACGGCCTTGCGAAGGAGGCGGTGGGGAAGGTGCGGCTCGCCATCGGCGAGGGGATCACCGGCGCCGCGGCCAAGACCGGCAAGCCCATCGCGGTGCCCGACGCCGCCGCCGACCCGCGGTATCGCCACTTCGCCGTGGCGAGGGAAGAGCGGTACAAGGCGATGCTCTCCCACCCGATCCTCGGAGACGGCGGCAGGGTGATCGGTGTGATCAACGTCCAGACCGTCCGGGCGCGCAGCTTCACCCCTGCGGAACTGAGCTACATTTCCGTGGTGTCGGGCCTCATCCGGGCGTGCCTCCGGCTGCGGGACCGGGTGCGCGACGTACCCGTGGAAGCGGCTCCCGACGGAAGGTAGAACGGCGCCGTGCCCGCGGCCGCGACGCGCTCCCTCCATTCCTCCCCGGCCCTCCTCGTGCGCGCCGCCGACATCGGCGAGGCCGACCGGCGTGTGACGTTCTTCACGCGCGACGCCGGCGTGGTCGTCACGGTCGGGAAATCCGCGTGGCGCAGCCGGAAACGGTTCGGGGGAACCCTCCAGCGCTACGTTTTGCTCGACATCTCCTGGTCCGAGAGCCCCGGACGGATGTCCGTCCTTTCCTCCGCCGCGATGACCGAGAGCTTCTGGTCCATGATCGGGGAATGGGAACGCGTTCGCCACGCAGACTACTTCCTCGAGATGGCCGCGGAGCTGTTCCCCCAGGCCGGCCCGAAGCCCAGGGCGTTCGAAATCCTCCTGGACGGATTCCGTTCCCTGGCACGCGCAGATCCCCCGGGGGAAACGGCGCGCAGGGTGGAGGCGGGGTTCCTCGCGATCGGAGGTTGGGGGCCCCACCTCGCCGGGTGCCGCAGGTGCGGCCGCGCGGAAGGGCGCCGGTACCGGTTTCTGCCCGCGGAGGGGGGAATCCTGTGCGAGGGGTGCGCTCCGGCCGGAGGAACCGCCCTCTCTCTCGGAGCCGTAAAAACGTGGAGGGTCCTGCAAGCGGGGAAGTCGGGACCCGCGGGCCGCCTTCGTATCCCTGGAGGAATAATCGATGAGTTACGAGCGGTTATGATGGAATATGTCGAGTATTGCATCGGGAAACCCGTCAGGAGCCTGGACCGGATCTGATTTCCTCGTAAGGTGAAAACCCTCATTTTTCTAATGATTTATCTTGACAACCGCCGAAGCGGAGTGGTAACTATGCTGCCTATCACTTCCGCCGGGAGGGTATGGTGCTTTTCCAAGATCTGGTCCTGTCCCTTCAACGCTTCTGGGCCGAGAAAGGGTGCGTCATCCATCAGCCGTACGACATCGAGGTGGGGGCCGGCACGTTCAACCCCGCGACGTTCCTCCGGGCCCTGGGCCCCGAGCCGTGGAACACCGCATACGTCGAGCCCTCCCGCCGCCCTACGGACGGGCGATACGGCGAGAACCCCAACCGGCTCCAGCACTACTACCAGTTCCAGGTGATCATGAAGCCGTGCCCGTACGACTACGTGGAGATGTACCTCGACTCCCTCCGGGCCGTCGGGATCGACCCGCTGAAGCACGACATCCGGTTCGTCGAGGACGACTGGGAGTCGCCCACCCTCGGCGCCTGGGGGCTCGGGTGGGAGGTCTGGCTCGACGGGATGGAGATCACCCAGTTCACCTACTTCCAGCAGTGCGGCGGGATCGATCTGAAGCCGGTCTCGGGGGAGATCACCTACGGCATCGAGCGGATCGCCATGTACCTGCAGAACGTCAACAACGTCTTCGACCTGGCGTGGGTCGGAAACGTCACGTACGGGGACGTCCACCACCGCGGCGAGGTCGAGTGGTCGAAGTACAACTTCGAGGCGGCGGACATCCCGATGCTCTTCTCCCTGTTCACGATGTACGAGAAGGAGTGCCTCCGGCTCATCGAGCAGAAGCTCGTTCTCCCCGCCTACGACTACTGCCTCAAGTGCTCGCACGCCTTCAACATGCTCGACGCCCGCGGGGCCATCTCCGTGACGGAGCGCACTTCGTACATCGGGCGTGTCCGGAACCTGGCGCGCCTGTGCGCGGAGGGGTACCTCCGGTCCCGGGAGGAGATGGGGTTCCCGCTCCTTTCGAAATCCGGCCGCTGAAGAAAACCTGCCGAGAGGGCCTCCGATGGAACGCGACTACCTGTTAGAGATCGGCTGCGAGGAAATCCCGGCGGGGTTCGTCGGCCCCGCCCTCTGGTTCGGCGGACAGCAGTTCGAGGAGACGCTGCGGAAAACCCGCCTCTCCTTCCGGAAGGTCGACATCTACGGCACCCCGCGCCGCCTGACGTACATCATCCGGGGGCTCGCGGAGTTCCAGGAGGCGTCCCGCGAGACGGTGCTCGGCCCCCCGAAGAGCGTAGGGGTAGACGCCGCCGGCAAGCCCACGAAGGCGGCCCTCGGGTTCGCCAAATCCCAGGGCGTGGACGTCTCGGCCCTCTCGATCTTCCCGACGGATCGTGGGGAGTACCTGGGGTTCGTCCGGGAGCAGGCCGCGCGCCCCGTGGCGGAGATTCTCCCGAAGGTCGCGGCCGACTTCCTCCCCGCCATTCCGTTCAAGAAATCGATGCGGTGGGCGGACCTGGACGTGCGCTTCGCACGGCCGGTGCACTGGATCGTCTCCCTGTACGGGACGGACGTCCTGCCGTTCCAGTTCGGCAACGTCACCGCGGGACGCACGACCTTCGGGCACCGGTTCCTCTCCCCCGGGGCCATCGAACTCCCCTCGACGGAGGCGTACTTCGACCGCCTCGCGGACGCGAAGGTGTTCGTCGACCTCGAGGTGCGCAAGGAAAAGATCCGCGCCGGGATCCGGGAGGTCGAGAAGCGCACCGGGATGAAGTGGGTAGAGGACGAGCCGCTGGTCGAGACGGTGGCGAATCTCGTGGAGTTCCCCGTCGTCCTGGCGGGGCGGTTCGAGGAGAAGTACCTTTCCCTGCCGCGGGAGGTCCTCGTCACCTCGATGCGGAACAACCAGAAGTACTTCGTCCTGGAGGACGAGAAGGGCGGCCTCTTTCCCGGATTCGCCTTCGTGTCGAACATGGTGGTCCCGGATTACGGGGTGGTGATCGCGGGGAACGAGAGGGTCCTGCGGGCGCGGCTGTCCGATGCGGAGTTCTACTACTGGGACGACCTGAAGAAGCCCCTCTTCGATCGCACAGAGGCCCTGAAGAAGGTCCTCTTCCAGGCGGACATGGGGACGTACTGGGAGAAGGTCGAGCGGATGGCGGACATCGCCTCCTACGTCGCCTCCTTCGGATTTCCCGCCAAGACCAAGGATTGCCACCGGGCGGCGTTCCTGAGCAAGGCCGACCTGACAACCGGGGTCATCAAGGAGTTCCCGGAGCTGCAGGGGGTGATGGGGCGCCACTACGCCGAACGGACGGGCGAGACGGCCGAGGTCGCGCAGTCGGTCTACGAGCATTACCTCCCGAAGGGGCAATCCGACGACTTCCCGGCCACGGACGTCGGCGTGGCCGTGTCGATCGCCGACAAGATCGACATGGTGTGTGGCTGCTTCGGCGTGGGGCTCATCCCCACGGGGACGGCGGATCCGTACGGCCTCCGGCGCAGCACCCTCGGCGTCCTCTCGATCCTCGAGGCGCGGAAGCTCCGCATCCCCCTGGAGGGACTGGTGGACCTGGCCCTCGCTGTCCTCGCCCCCAAGCTGAAGTCCCCGGCGGAGGAGGTCAAGCGGAAGGTGATGGAGTTCATCGCGGCGCGGTACCTGAACCTCCGGGTCTCCCAGGGCGTGCCGGCCGACCTGGTGGAGGCGGTCCTCGCCGCGGGCCTGACGGACGTCCTGGACCTCCGGGCCAAGCTCGACGCGCTGGTCGCCTTCCGCGCCGACGCGGCATTCGAGCCTCTCGCCGAGGTCTTCAAGCGGGCGATCAACATCACCAAGGCGTACGAAGGGCCCCTCGCCGTGTCGGAGGTGCTCTTCGAGCACGACGAGGAGCGGGCACTCCACAAGGCGGCCGAAGGCGTCGCGGGCCGGGTCGCCGCGGCGGCCAAGGACGGGCGGTACGCGGAGGCGTTCCGGGAGATGGCCGGACTGCAGCCGCTGGTGTCCGCGTTCTTCGAAAAGGTGCTCGTGATGGCGAAGGACGAGAAAGTGCGGAACAACCGGCTGGCGCTCCTGAAGGGGCTGTCCGCGGCGTTCTCCGCCGTGGCGGATTTTTCCAGGGTCGGGTCTGCCGCCCAGCCGAAAACAGCATAAGCGGAGGGACGACAGATGGGATCGAAAAGGGTCTACTTCTTCGGCGGAGGCAAGGCCGAGGGGCACGGGGCAATGAAGGACATCCTCGGCGGGAAGGGTGCCGGACTGGCCGAGATGACGAATCTCGGCGTGCCCGTCCCTCCCGGCTTCACCATCAGCACCGAGGTGTGCAACCTGTATTACAAGAACCGAGGGATGCTGCCGGTCGACGTGAAACGGGAGATCGCGGCGAACCTCGCGAAGCTCGAGCGGAACATCGGCAAGAAGCTGGGCGACCCGAAGAACCCGCTCCTGGTCTCCGTCCGCTCCGGGGCCAAGTTCTCCATGCCCGGGATGATGGACACCATCCTGAACCTGGGGCTGAACGACAGGACGGTGGAGGGGCTCGCGCAGCGGTCGAAGAACCCCCGGTTCGCCTACGACTCCTACCGCCGGTTCCTCATGATGTTCTCCGATGTGGTCCTCGACCTCTCCAAGGAGAACTTCGAGCACATCTTCGACGCGAAGAAGCGCGAGCGCGGCGTGGCGTTCGACGTCGAGCTGACCGCGGACGATCTGAAGGACCTGTGCGGCAAGTACAAGGCGCTGGTGAAGGAGCGGCTGAAGAAGGAGTTCCCGCAGGACCCCGCGGCCCAGCTTACGCTTGCGCGGGACGCCGTGTTCAAGTCATGGAACAACGAGCGGGCCAAGTATTACCGGAAGGCCCATGGGATTCCCGACGACATCGGGACGGCGGTGAACGTCCAGGCGATGGTTTTCGGGAACATGGGGGACGACTGCGCCACCGGCGTCGGCTTCACGCGGAACCCCGCCACCGGCGCGAAGGAGTTCTACGGGGAGTACCTCATCAACGCCCAGGGCGAGGACGTTGTGGCCGGCATCCGCACGCCGCGCCACATCCGCGACATGAAGAAGGATCTCCCGAAGGTCTTCGACCAGCTGATGCGCATCACCGGGAAGCTCGAGAAGCATTACAAGGACGTGCAGGACTTCGAGTTCACGGTGGAGAGCAACCGCCTCTACATGCTCCAGACCCGAAACGGGAAGCGCACTGCGGCCGCGGCCGTCAAGATCGCGGTGGACATGGTGAAGGAGAAGCTCATCCCGAAGGAGGAGGCGCTCCTGCGCCTCGAGCCGCAGCAGATCGACCAGCTGCTGCACCCCGTCATCGACCCCAAGGCGAAGACCGAGGTCATCGCGAGGGGGCTCCCCGCCTCCCCGGGCGCGGCCACCGGCGCGGTGGTGTTCCACGCCGACAAGGCGGTGGAGTGGGCCACGGAGGGGAAGGACGTGATCCTCGTCCGCAAGGAGACCAGCCCCGACGACATCCACGGGATGGACGTGGCGCGCGGGATCCTCACGGCGAAGGGCGGGATGACCTCCCACGCCGCGGTGGTCGCCCGGCAGATGGGGAAGACGTGCGTCGCCGGGTGCGAGGCGATCGACGTGGACGAGGCAACGAACCGGTTCCTGGTGGGCGGCCGGGTAGTCCGGGAGGGGGATTTCATCTCCCTGAACGGCAGCACCGGCGAGGTGATCCTCGGGAAGGTGCCCCTCATCGCCCCGAAGATGACCGGCTCCTTCGGCGTCTTCATGTCCTGGGCGGACGCCGTCCGGCGGCTCAAGGTCCGGGCGAACGCGGACACGCCGCGGGACGCGAAGGTCGCGCGCGACTTCGGCGCCGAGGGGATCGGGCTGTGCCGGACCGAGCACATGTTCTTCGCGGAGGACCGGATCCCCATCATGCAGGAGATGATCCTGGCGCGGACGAAGGAGGACCGCGAGGCCGCGCTCCTGAAGCTGCTTCCGATGCAGCGGGAGGACTTCAAGGGGCTCTACCGCGAGATGAAGGGGTACCCGGTCACGATCCGGCTCCTGGACCCGCCCCTGCACGAGTTCCTCCCGAAACGGGAGGAACTGATGGTGGAGGTGACCAAGCTCGAGCTCATCCACGCGGACCGCACCATCGTGGAGGAGAAGAAGCGGCTGCTGGAGCGGGTCGAGGAACTCCACGAGTTCAACCCGATGCTGGGCCTGCGGGGCTGCCGCCTCGGGATCTACTACCCGGAGATCACGAGGATGCAGGCGCGGGCCATCTTCGAGGCGGCGTGCGAGGTGACCGGGGAGGGGATCAAGGTCTCGCCCGAGGTCATGATCCCGCTGGTCAGCATGGTGATGGAGATGAAGGCGCAGAAGGACATCATCGTTTCGGTGGCAGAGGAGACGATGAAGCGGTACAAGAAGAAGTTCCCCTACACCGTCGGGACGATGATCGAGCTGCCGCGCGCCGCCGTCACGGCGGACGAGATCGCCCGGGAGGCGGAGTTCTTCTCCTTCGGGACGAACGACCTCACGCAGACGACCTTCGGGTTCTCCCGCGACGACTCGGGGAAGTTCATCCAGAACTACATGAACCGGTCGGAGCTGTGCCCGCAGTGCGGCACGAAGCTGGAGAAGGACCTCTCGTGCGTCCCCTGCAAGGTGACCTACCAGAAGAGACCGGTGAACATCCTCGAGGCGGACGTGTTTGCCACCCTGGACCAGGGGGGCGTCGGGCAACTCGTCCAGATGGGGGTCCAGAAGGGGCGGGCCACCCGTCCGAACCTCAAGGTGGGGATTTGCGGGGAGCACGGCGGGGACCCGAGGTCTGTGGAGTTCTGCCACCGCACGGGCCTCGACTACGTGTCCTGCTCGCCGTACCGGGTCCCCATCGCCCGGCTCGCGGCGGCGCAGGCGGTGCTCCGCGAACGTTCCGCTGCCCAGGGCCGTAAGAAGTAGCTGTTTTTAATACAGATTCCTTCTGGCGGCCCCCTGCCGGGGGCCGCCTTTTTTCCTTTACATTCCCCGGGAAACACAATATATTGCGTCTGGCGGGGGCGAAACCCACAGGATATTGAGGTTTCGTCCACACATCGCGCCCCGGGTGCCGGTCTGGAATGAAGCTGAAACGCCTGGAACTCATCGGGTTCAAGTCTTTTTACGACAAGACGACGTTTGATTTTTCGGAAGGCATCAGCGCCATCGTCGGGCCCAACGGGTGCGGGAAGTCCAACATCGTGGACGCCATCCGCTGGGTCCTCGGCGAACACGCTCCCTCCTACATCCGCAGCAAGGCTCTGGAGGACGTCATCTTCGCCGGATCCGACGCGGCGGGTCCGCTCGGCATGGCGGAAGTGACGCTCACCTTCCTGAACGACGACGGGAACGCGCCGCCGGGGTACGAGTCCTACGGCGAGATTTCGGTCACCCGGCGGACATTCCGGGACGGGGAGAGCGAGTTCCAGATCAACCGGATGCCGTGCCGCCTCAAGGACATCGCGGAGCTGTTCCTCGACACGGGCGCGGGCGCGCGCGGATACGCCATCGTGCAACAGGGGAAGGTCGGCGAGATCGTCAAGGCCCGGCCGGACGAGAAGCGTCTCATCATCGAGGAGGCCGCGGGCGTCGCCAAGTTCCGGGTCCGCCGGAAGGAGGCGGAGCGGAAGATGGAGAGCGCCCGCCAGAACCTTGCCCGGGTCAAGGACATCCTCGAGGAGGTGCGGCGCCAGATCGGATCCCTCGACCGCCAGGTCCGGAAGGCGGAACGGTACAAGGCCCTGCGGGCGGAGCTCCGCTCCCTCGACTTCCGGATCGCGGCGCGGAAGCGCGCCGCGATGGAGGCGGATGGGCGAGAGGCGCGGGAAGCCCTCGCGGAGCTTTCGGACGCCCTCCTCGGCGCGCGATCCGGCCTTTCGCGGCTCGAGGCCGACCGCGAGGCGGCCCGCGCCGGACAGGCGGAACGGGAGAGGGCGCTCTCGGACCTCCGGGAAGAGCATGCGCGGGGGAAGGAGGAGGCGGCCCGGCGGGAGGCGGAATGGGAAGGGTTGCGCGCCCAGGCCGGCCAGCTCCAGGGGATGATCTCCGAGACGGACCGGGAGATCGCCTCGCTGGAGGAGGAGCTCGCGGGCCTGGAGGAGCGGGTCCGCGCCGCCGAGGAGGAGGCGCAGCTCCGGCGCGGGGAGCTCACCCGGGCACGGCTCCTGTGGACGGAGGAGAAGGATGCCCTCGGCGCGGCGCGGGAGGAATTCCAGCGCGCACAGGACGCCGCGGAGCTCGCGAAGTCCGATCTGGTGCTGCGCGTGGCCCGGCACTCCGACGCCCGTTCCGGCGCCGAAGCCCTGTCCCGCCGGATCGAGGAGGCGGAGCGTTCCGCGGCCAGGCTGGCCGGGCGGATCGACGAGGCGTCGACCGCCGTGGGGAGGGCGGCCCTGGAGTGCGAGCTGGCGTCCGCGGCGGAAGAGGCGGCGCGCGCGGCGCTGGCCGAAGCGGAACGTTCCTGGGAGGAGGGGGGCGCCGCCCTCGCGGCGGCGGCCGCGCGCCTGGAGGCGGTGGTCGAGTCGGCCCGGAAGTCGGAAGGGGAGCTGCAATCCGCCGAATCCCGCCGGGAGACCCTGGCCAGGATCTACGAGCGCCGGGACTGGGCGTCCTCGGGCGTGCGAGCCGTCCTGCAGCATTTCGGCGGCGAAACCCGGGAAACCGGGGGACCGGGGATCTTCGGAGTCATGGGGGACCTCATCGAGACCGACGCCGCGTACGAGAAGGCGGTCGAGGCGGTTCTGGGCGAGCGGATGCAGTCCGTCGTGGTCCGGGACCAGGCCGAGGGGCTCGAGGCGATCCAGTATCTGAAGATGTCGCGGGAAGGGCGCGGCGCCTTCGTACCCGTGGCGTTGCGGACCCGGAAGGAGGAGCTGGACTACGTCGGGGAAGAGGGGGTCGTAGCCCCCCTGACCGAAGTCGTGCAGGCGCCGCCCGAGTGCCGCGAGCTGGTCCGGGGCCTCCTCGGGGGGACGCTTCTCGTCCGCTCCCTCGACACGGCGATCCGGCTGTGGAACCGCAACGGGGTGTGGAACTCCTACGTGACGCTCGACGGGGAGGTGGTCACCCCCGACGGCATCCTGATCGGCGGCGAACAGGGGAGCGGCGAGGCGGGGGTGCTCTCCCGGAAGCGTGAAATCCGGGAGCTGGAGCGGGAGATCGACGGGTTGCGGCGGGAGCGGGACCGGCTGCTATCCGAAGAGGAGGAGGTCCGGCGAAACCGGGGAGCCCTGGAAGAGCGCCTGACGGAGCTGTTCCGGTCGCGGGAGGAGGCCCGGTCGGCCCACGCGGCGAGCGAGCGGCAGCGTGCCGTCCTCGCGGAGACGCTGGCCCATGCGCGGGCCAACCTCGACGGGAGGACGCAGGAGGCGGTCTGGCTGGACGGGGAGGTCGCCCGGATGCGGGAGGAACTCGACGCCTCCGTCGCCGCGGAAAAGGAGTCCGAGCAGGCCCGGGGAGAGGAGGAGGAGCGTTCCCGGGCGCTGATCGCCGACCTCGAGGCGAAGCGGGCCCGCATGGAGGAGGTGCTCGCGCGGGCCCATGCCGCCGAGGTCGCGCACAGCGGCATCGAGGAGAAGGACCGCGCCGCGGCGGCGATCCGTTCCTCCCTGGAGGACCGGGCGGAAGGGGCCCGCCGCATGCACGCCGAGCGGCTGCAGCGGAAGACGGGGTATGCGGGGGCGGTGGAGGCCCTCGACGGGGCGATGCGCGCGGCGCGCGAATCGATCGAGCGCGCGGCCGTGTCGCTTTCCGACCTCCAGGACCGGATCGAGGAACGGGTGGCCGAACTCGCCGCCAGCGCCGCGCGCCTGGACTCCGTGGAGGAGGCGCTCCGGGACGCCCGGGCGCGGGAAGGGGAGATCCTTTCCCGTCAGGGGGAGGAACGGCTGCGGCTCCAGCGCGCCGAGATGGACCTCTCGGGGCTCGACGGACTCCTGTACCAGCGGTACGAGATCCGCCTCGAGGGGCTTCCGCCGGAGGAGGGAGACGCCGGCGGCGACCCTGCGGCGGGAGAGCTTCCTGCGCTCGAGACCCGGGCCGAGGAAATCCGGGAGAGGATGACCTCCATGGGGGACGTGAACCTCGCCTCCCTCGAGGAGCACCGGGAGCTGTCCGAGCGGTTCGCCTACCTGTCCGCGCAGAAGGAGGATCTCGAGAAGTCCCTCGAGGACCTCGCGAAGGCAATCCAGCGGATCAACCGGACGACCCGGGACCGTTTTGCGAAAGCGTTCGGGGAGATCGACGCGAAATTCTCCGAGCTGTTCCCCCGCCTGTTCCAGGGCGGCCGCGCCAACCTTCGCCTCCTCGACGAGGAGAACCTCCTGGAGTCCGGCGTGGAGATCTTCGTCCAGCTCCCGGGGAAGAAGCCGCTTCCGCTCGACGCACTCTCCGGCGGGGAGAGCGCGCTGACCGCCATCAGCCTCATCTTCTCCATTTTCCTCGTCAAGCCGTCCCCCTTCTGCCTGCTGGACGAGGTGGACGCGCCGCTGGACGACGCCAACGTCGACCGGTTCAACGCCCTGGTCCGCGAGATGTCTTCCCGGTACCAGTTCCTCCTCATCACGCACAACAAGCGGACGATGGAGCTGGCGGACGTGCTCTACGGGATCACCATGGAGAAGGCGGGGATCTCCAAGACCGTCTCCGTCAAGCTCTCCGCCTGAGGCGTCCGGCGGTGCTTGGGCGTCCTCCTTGACCGGGCCGGAAGGCGCCCCCCGGAGCGGATTCTTCCACCGCCTGAAGGCGGGGCTTTCCAAGACCCGCGAGCTCCTCTTCATGAACGTCGGGGCGATCGCCCGCGGGGTCGGCCCCGTGGACGATGGAGTCCTCGCGGAGCTGGAGGAGGCGCTCATCCTCGCCGACGCGGGGGCGGAACTTTCCCATGAGTACGTGGAGTCGCTGCGCGCCGCCTGGCGGCGGGGGGAGCTCCCCGACGTGGATTCCCTCCGGGCGCGGCTCCGGTCGATGGTCGCGGAAACGCTCGCCCCCCGCATGGTGCCCCTGGAAGTGTCCCCGCCCTACCCCTTCGTCATCCTGGTGGTCGGCGTGAACGGCGTCGGGAAGACGACCACCATCGGGAAAGTGGCCGGCTGGCTCCGGTCGGAGGGGCACACGGTCCTCATCGCCGCCGCAGACACCTTCCGTGCGGCCGCGATCGACCAGCTTGCCGTCTGGGCGGAAAGGGCGGGGGCGGACATCGTCCGGCACAAGGAGGGTGCCGACTCCTCCGCGGTGGCGTTCGACGCCGTCCGGGCCGCGAAGGCGCGGGGGACCCACGTCGTCCTGATCGACACCGCGGGACGGCTTCACACGAAATCCCACCTGATGGAGGAGGTCCGGAAGGTCGTTCGCGTCCTCGGGAAGGAAATGCCCGGGGCGCCCCACGAGGTGCTGCTGGTCCTCGACGCCACCAGCGGACGCAACGCCATCGCGCAGGCGAAGACGTTCCAGGAGTTCACCGGGGTGACCGGCCTCGCCCTCACCAAGCTCGACGGGACCGCGAAGGGTGGCGTCGTACTTTCCGTGACCCGGGAGGTGGGCGCGCCGATTCGCTTCATCGGGGTGGGCGAGAAGGCGGAGGACCTGCGCCCCTTCGACGCGCAGGCGTTCTCCGAGGCCCTGTTCTGAGATCTCCGGCATGATGGACCGCCTCTTCCTCCAGGTCATCGGGGGGGTGTTCCTCCTCCTGTACGGCGTCCGTCTCACGGGGCAGGGATTCGAGCTCGCCTTCGGTTCGACCCTGTCGCGCGCCTGGGCCTCCGGCGGAGGGAGCCGGGCCCGCGCCTTCGTGGCCGGAGTCCTCGGCACCGCCGCCCTCCAGAGCTCGGGAGCCCTTGTGACGCTCCTCATCTCCTTCGCGCAGGTGTCGACCCTTCCCCTGTCGCGCTCCCTGACCACCGTCCTCGGGGCGGATCTCGGCTCCACGCTGACCGTCCAGGTCCTGTCCTTCCGCATCTACCAGTACGCTTTCCCCGTGCTCTCCGTGGGCATCGCCCTGTTCCTGTGGGGGCGCAAGGGGAAGGCCCGCGCGGTCGGCCAGGGGATCCTCGGATTCGGCCTCGTGCTGCTCGCGCTGCGGTTCCTGGCCGACGCGGCGGGGGACGTCGGCCGGATCGAGGGGCTCCGGATCCTGATCGCTTCGTTTTCCGGGGCGCCGTTCACCGGCTTCATCTGGGGCCTTGCCCTCTCCGTCCTCCTCCAGAGCGGAACGGCGGTGATGATCCTGCTGATCGCGTTCGCGCAGCAGGGGCTGCTCGCCCCGCCGGCCATCCTCCCCCTGGTACTGGGGGCGAACGTGGGCGGCACGTCGGTCGCGTTCGTCGCGGCATCCGGGCTCGCCGCGGAGGGGAAGCGGGTCGCCTGGGGACACCTCGCCCTGAAGGCGTCGGGGGCGCTCCTGTTCCTCCCCTTCCTCCCCCTGGCGGAGCGTGCGATCGCATCGGTGTCCCGCGATGGCGGACACTTCGTCGCGAACGCGCACACCTGCCTCAACCTATCCCTTGCCGTGGTGTTCGCCCCCTGGGTGGGAAAGATCGCGGCGTTCCTCACCCGCATGATCCCGGAAGGAGAGGAAGCCGTGCCCCGCGGGAAGCCGGTCTACCTCGATCGGGAGCATCTGCCGGTCGCGGGGGCGGCGCTCGGGCAGGTGGCCCGGGAGATCGTCCGCATGGCGGACATGATCGAGGAGATGCACGACGACGCCGTGGAGGCCATCTGCGGCATGGATATTTCCCGCCTCGAGCGGATTGCGAAAGCGGACGACGAAGTGGACCGGCTGACGCGGGAGATCAAGGTGTTCCTGTCCACCCTGGGGGAGGAGACCCTCGACTCGGGGCAGACGCTCCGGGCCGTGGCGTACATCGCCATCGTCAGCGACCTGGAGAACATCGGGGACTTCATCGACAAGACCGTCACGGACCACCTCCGGCGCCTCTCGGAGAGGGGCCAGCGGTTCTCCGAGGAGGGGGGGGCGGAGCTCCGGTCTTTCCTGGGCGAGATCAGTTCCCTCTACCGGGAGGCGATCTCCGCCTTCGTGACGCGGGACCCGAGCGCCGCAAGGAACGTGATCGGGCGGCGGAAGGAGATCACGGCGATGGAGAGGGATCTGCGCCTCGCCCACATCCGGCGACTGCAGAAAGGGATGCACGAGTCCCTCGAGTCGAGCGCGGCGCACCTCGACATCCTCTCTTCCTGGAAAGGGATCGCCTACCATTGCGCCTCCATCGCCCATGCCGTTCTCCAGATGGAGGGGTGACGGACACCGGATCGTCATTGAATACGGCCGGTTGTCGCGGTATCCTTGAACCTCTGCCGACGGTCCGGTCCGGGGTTCGGCGCAAGACAGCGGGGAGGAGAACAGGGGATGGGCGAGGAGTCGTTCGTACTGATCGAGAAGAAGATCGGCGATCTGGTCCAGGTAGTTGCCGCGCTCAAGAAGGAGAAGGGGGCGCTGGCGGAGGAACTGGCCCGCAAGGATGGCGAGGTCCGGGAGCTCGGGAGGAAACTCGCGGAGATGACCCGCGAGCGGAACGAGGTGAAGGAGCGGGTGGAGAAGATCCTCTCGCGGCTGGACGGCATTGAGTTATAGCACCCCGGGGGTATAATCATTGGGGATGGTATGACGAACCGGTACGACGTCAACATCGCCGGCTACGCGTTGACCGTGATGTCCGAACGGTCGCCGGAGCACATGGCGCGTCTCGCCGAGGTCCTGAACGGGCGGGTCCGCGAGATCCAGCGATCGGGCGGCACGGCGAACTACCTCCACATCGTCATGCTGGCGGCGATGGAACTGGCGGACGAGGTTCTCGAGCATCGGGACCGCGCCGGGGAGCACGCCGGACGCGCGAAGGATTCCGCGGAGCGCGCCGCGAGGCTGGAGGCCGAGGCGTTCGGGCTCCGGGAAGAGACGAGGAAGCTGGGCGAGGAGGCCCGGAGGCTGCGGGAAGAGGTCGGGGCGCTTCGGGCGGAGAAGGAAGGGTTGCAGGAAGGGCTGGAACGCAGGAGCCGGGACCTTCTGGCCACCCTCGACAGTGTGTTGAAGTAGCGCGGCGGAAATACGGTCCGGCCCCTGCCGTGCGCGTGATCGACGGGAGAGTTTGAGCCAACACTCGACGAACGGGGTCCCTTCCTGGCGGCGGTGCGCATCCCCCAACCACGGGGAAGCCTGAAGCCGCCACTCCCAGGGAGCCCACCTGGTGAAAGCCAGGTTCGACTCGAACGCCGACACGGCACACGCAGGGGCCTTGAAGAAGCGGGTGAGGGGCAATCGGGCCCCATTTATATAGATCCGGGTGGCGATACCGTTGTTGCGGCGACGTTTCCTGTGCGAGACCGGTGCGGCGGCCGTTCTGTCGTGATATACGGATTTCCGAGGCGTAATCCGGCATAACGCCCCGCAGCGAAGGCGCATCAGCTCTCCGCGGTACACGCCCCCGAACACCCAGCGGAAGGGAACCCATGCCCGTCGAGGAGCGCAAGGAACTCCTGCGTCGCGAGGGGCGCGACAGGGCGCGCCTCCGGTCGGCCGCGCCG
>DASWBR010000117.1:0-6339 GCA_036390495.1 Candidatus Deferrimicrobiaceae bacterium
GCCACCTCCTCGGGGGTGCCGCACGCCACGATCTCCCCGCCCCGGTCGCCGCCCTCGGGGCCCAGGTCGATCACGTGGTCGGCGGACTTGATGACGTCGAGGTTGTGCTCGATGATGATCACCGTGTTCCCGGCGTCCGCGAAGAGGTGCAGGACCGACAGCAGCTTCGAGATGTCGTCGAAGTGGAGCCCCGTGGTGGGCTCGTCCAGCAGGTAGACCGTCTTCCCCGTCGCGCGGCGGGACAGCTCCCGCGCCAGCTTCACCCGCTGCGCCTCCCCGCCCGACAGCGTGGTGGCGGACTGCCCCAGCCGGATGTACCCCAGCCCCACGCGCGACAGCGTTTCCAGCTTGTGCCGGATCGGCGGGATCGGGGAGAGAAACGAATGCGCCTGGTCCACGGTCATCCCGAGGACGTCCGCGATGTTGTTCCCCTTGTACGCGATCTCCAGCGTCTCCCGGTTGTACCGCTTCCCGCGGCACTCCTCGCACGTGACGTACACGTCGGGCATGAAGTGCATCTCGATCTTGATGATCCCGTCCCCCTCGCACGCCTCGCACCGCCCCCCCTTCACGTTGAAGGAGTACCGGCCGGGCCGGTAGCCCCGGGCCCTGCTCTCGGGGAGCATGGCGAACAGGTCGCGGATCGGCGTGAAGACGCCGGAGTACGTCGCGGGGTTGGAGCGCGGCGTCCGGCCGATGGGTGACTGGTCGATGTGGATCACCTTGTCGACGTGCTCGACGCCCGAGAGGGAACGGTGCTCCCCCGGCCGCTCCCGCGCGCCCGACAGCTTCTGGGCCAGCGCCCGGTGCAGCGTGTCGAGGATCAGCGTCGACTTCCCGGAGCCCGACACGCCGGTGACGCACGTGATCACGCCCAGCGGGATCGTCACGTCGATCCCCTTCAGGTTGTTCGCCCGGCACCCGGTGACGCCCAGGACGTGGCCGTTGAATCGCCTCCGGGCCCGGGGAACGGGGATCTCCTTCTTCCCGGAGAGGTACTGTCCCGTGAGGGACGCCCCGCACCGCACGATCTCCTCCGGCGGCCCCGACACCACCACGTGCCCGCCGTGCTCCCCCGCGCCCGGCCCCATGTCGATCACGTGGTCCGCGGTCCGGATCGTCTCCTCGTCGTGCTCCACCACGAGCACCGTGTTCCCCAGGTCGCGCAGCCTCGTGAGGGTGGAAAGGAGCCGCCGGTTGTCCCGCTGGTGCAGCCCGATGGACGGCTCGTCGAGGATGTAGAGCACCCCCATCAGCGAAGCGCCGATCTGCGTGGCCAGCCGGATCCGCTGCCCCTCGCCGCCGGAGAGGGTCGAGGACGCACGCGACAGGGTCAGGTAATCCAGCCCCACGTCGGCCAGGAACGTCAGGCGCGACCGGATCTCCTTGAGGATCCGCGCGGCGATCTGCTCCTCCCTGGGCGACAGCGGCAGTTCCCGGAAGAACTCCAGCGCTTCCTTCACCGAAAGCGCCGTCACCCCGTCGATCCCCTTCCCCCCGACGGTGACGCAGAGCGCCTCCTTCTTCAGGCGGGCGCCCCCGCACGCCCGGCACGGCCGGTTGTTCATGTAGCGGGAAAGCTCCTCCCGCACGTCCTCCGAGTCGGTCTCCCGGAAGCGCCGCTCCAGGTTGTTCACCACCCCTTCGAACGGCTTGGTGAAGGAGAAACGGCGGTCCCCCTCCTCGAGGGCGAAGGGCACCGGCTCCCCCGCCGACCCGTGCAGGACGAGGTGGCGAACCCTCTCCGGTAGTTTCCCGAAGGGAATGTCCAGGGAGAACCGGTAGTGGGCCGCGAGCCCCGCCAGGAGCTGGTGGTAGAAGATCTGCGTCCGCCGGCTCCACGGCGCCACGGCGCCGTTGCGGATCGACCTCCCCGGGTCCGGGACCACCAGATCCGGGTCGAAGTAGATCGTCGTACCCAGCCCGTCGCACTCCGGGCACGCCCCGTGGGGGCTGTTGAAGGAGAACAGGCGCGGCGCGACCTCGGGGAGGCTCACGCTGCAGTCGGGGCAGGCGTACTTCTCGCTGTACAACGTGCCGCCGCCCCGCTCGTCCACCACCCGCACCAGCCCCTCGGAGAGCTTGAGGCACAGCGCCACCGAGTCGGCGAGGCGCCCCCGGGCGTTTTCCGAGATCTTCAGCCGGTCCACCACCACGTCGATGTCGTGCTTGCGCTTCCGGTCCAGGTCGATCGGCTCCGAGGGGTCCCGGGCCTCCCCGTCCACCACCACGCGGGAGTAGCCGTCCCGGGCGAGCTTCGAAAGTTCCTTGCGGTATTCCCCTTTCCGCCCGCGCACGACGGGGGACCACAGCTGGACGCGGGCCCCCTCGCCCATCGCCATCACGGCGTCCACGATCTGGGTCACCGTCTGCTGGCGGATCTCCTTCCCGCAGGAGGGGCAGTGGACCCGTCCCGCGGAGGCGAAGAGGAGGCGAAGGTAGTCGTAGATCTCGGTGACGGTGCCCACGGTGGAACGGGGGTTCCTGCTGACCGACTTCTGCTCGATGGAGATGGCGGGGGAGAGCCCCTCGATCACGTCGACGTCGGGCTTCTCCATCTGCTCGAGGAACTGGCGGGCGTAGGCGGAGAGGGACTCGACGTACCGGCGCTGCCCCTCCGCGTAGATCGTGTCGAACGCCAGGGACGATTTCCCCGATCCCGAGACCCCCGTGATCACCACGAGCCGGTCCCGCGGGATCTCCACGTCGATGTTCTTCAGGTTGTGCTCGCGCGCGCCGCGGACGACGATCCGGTCGAGAGCCACGGCTACCTCGCCTTGCCGGCCATCTCCGCCGCCATCCGGACGGCGGCCAGCAGGCTCGAGGGGTTCGCCGTCCCGGTCCCGGCGATGTCGTAGGCGGTGCCGTGGTCCACGGAGGTGCGGACGATGGGAAGTCCCATCGTCACGTTCACCCCGTCCTCGAAGTGGACGAGCTTCAGGGGGATGAGGCCCTGGTCGTGGGTCATCGCCACGACCACGTCGAAGGCGCCGTGGTACGCGCGGTGGAAGACCGTGTCGGGCGGGTGCGGGCCCGTGGCGTCGATCCCCTCCGCCCGGCAGGCGGCGACGGCCGGGGCGACGAGGGTCGCCTCGTCGTCGCCGAACATCCCCCCCTCGCCCGCGTGGGGGTTGACGCCGGCCACGGCGATCCGCGGGGCGCGGATATCCATGTGCTTCCGGAAGAAGGCGTCGGTGATCCGCACGGTCTTTTCGACGAGGGCCGGGGAGAGCAGTTCCAGCGCTCGCCGCAGGCCGACGTGGATCGTCACGAGGGCCACCCGCAGCCGGTCCCCCGCCAGCATCATGACCACCTCGGCCCCGCCGCACAGGTGGGCGAGGAACTCCGTGTGCCCGGGGAAGGGGATCCCCGCGGCCGACAGCCCCTCCTTGGTGACGGGGCAGGTGACGATCGCGGCGGCCTTCCCGGAGAGCACGTCCTCCGCCGCGGCGCGGATGTACCCGGCCATCGCCACGGAGCCCGTGAGGGACGGGCGGCCGAACGGGACCTCCGCGGGGTCGAGCCGGGAGCGCGCCGCGACCGCGATCCGCCCAGGGCCTCCTTCCTCCTCCCCCACGACCGGGAGGGAAAGGCCGACGACCCGTGCGGCGCGCCGGAGGATGCCGGGATCGCCGTACACCACCGGGCGGCACCGGAAGAACATCTCCTCCCGGGCGTGCGCGAGGACGGCGACCTCGGGGCCTATCCCCGCGGGGTCCCCCATCGTGATGGCGATCCGGGGCGGCATGGCGGTTTCCGGTCGCGGAACGCGGACGTCAGAGGCGGACGTCGATCGACGCCGTCTTCTTCAGCTCGGCGAGGATGTCGGCGTACGCCTTCTCGCTGCGGCGATCCGTCAATTCCTCGGTGAGGGATTCCTTCACGGCGGAGAAGTCCCCGGGCTTCCCCCCCCGCCTGGCGACGGCGCGGATGATGTAGATCCCCGACTCCGTGAAGAACGGCTGGGAGGTCTCGCCCGTCCGGAGCCGCCGGAGCTCCCGCTGCACCTCCGGCAGCAGGTCCCCCTCCGGGACGAAATCGCACTCGACCCACTGCGCCGCGGGGAGCGTCCGTCGGGCCAGTTCGTACGCTTCCCGGATCGTGCGGCCCTCGCGGATCGCCTCGACGGCCTGCTGCGCCGCGAACCGCGCCGGCGAGGACGGGTCCCCCGCCGCCTTCGGATCGGCGGCGGGGAAGGGAAGGAATATGGCCTCCTCCCGGATCTCCCCGCCGACGAGGAAGCGTTCCGCGTTTTCCTGGAAATACTCCCGCACTTCCTGCTCGGTCACGGTCACGTCCTTGAATTTCTTCACACGGACGATGGCGCCGCGTTCCATCTGCCACCGGATCCGCCGGCGGTAGGCGGCGAGCGTGAGTCCCTCCCGCCCCAGGACCTCGGCGAACTGCGCCTCGGTCATCCCGCTCGACTTCCGGACCGACTCCACCGCCTTGTCGATCTCCGCCTCCGGAACCGGCTGGCCCTGCTTCGCCAGCTCCTGCCGCACGAGGGTCGCCTCGACGAGCGCCTCGAGCCACCGCATCACGACGCGGAAATCCCGCTCCTCCCGGAGGAACCCGTCCGCATCGCCCACGGGGATCCCCAACGCCTCCGCGACCGACTCCCGCACCTCGGAAAAGGTGACCGGCTCGTCGTTCACCACGGCGACTACCCCGTCCACCACCCGGGCGCCGGCCGGCGGCGAGAGGACGAGGAGCGCTGCCCCCGCCACCGCCACAACGATCCTCCGCTTTCCCCGTCTCACGGCTCCCCCCCGGACAGCTTTTCCAGCAGCTCGGCCCGGACCTTCACGCTCGACCTCGCCGTGGCCCCCGAAAGCCATTGGCGGAACGCCTCCTCCCTCCGGGGCACGAGGATCTCCTCCCGGATCCGGGCCTCTTCCGTTTCCATCGTCTTCGGCCCCGGCGCCTCCCGCTCCGTCACCTGGAACAGGCTCACCGACCCTTCCCGGGGGACCGGCTCGCTCACCTCGCCCTCCATCAGACGAAAAAGGTCCGGCGGAAGTTCCGGCGGGAGCTCTTCCCGGGAAAAGAAACCGAGGTCCACGCCCGTAACGGAAAGGTCGCCGCCCCCGCCGGGGGATCTCCCCCTCGCCAGCGCCCCCCGGGTGGACGACGCGAGTTCCGGGGAGTCGAACAGGTATTGCCGGACGCGGATCCGCTCGGGGCGGGTGCCGGGTTTCCCCTTCCTGCGGAACTCCGCCTGCACCTCCTGGGGAGTCACCGTGGCGAGGGATGAGGCGATCGCCTCCGCGGAGCTACGGTACAGGAGGGAGCGCCGCAGCTGCTCCTGCCAGATGGCGGTGTCCATCCCCACCTGCAGCAGCGCCTTCTCGAGCCCGCCGGGCGGGAAGTCGCCGCGGATCCGCATCATCTCTTCCTCGAGGGCCAAGTCGGTGACCGTCACCCCCCTGCGCTCCCCCTCCCGCAGGACGATGGCGCGCTCGATCAGCAGGCGCATCGCCTCGGAGACCTCCGCGCGGGAGGGCCCCCTCGCCTCGAGGGAGTGGGTATACCCGCGCATCGAGAGGATCTCCCGCTTCACCTCCGAGAGGACGATGAGGGTTCCGTCCACCTCGGCCACCACGACTTCCGCGTCGGACTTCTTCTCCGGCCCCCGGGAACAGCCCCAAAGCAGCGCGGCGAGCGCCGCGACCAGCGCGACTCTCGCCGCAATCCCCTCATGGCGGAGGACGTTCCTACCCACTGGCGGGGGGGACACTCTTCCCCTTCATCCCCGGCGAAAACCAGAACCGAAGGGTGTCCCCCTAAGCTGCATCAGTACCCCGTCCCGCCGGGGGCGGGCTTTCCCCCGGCTTCGGGCATCGGGGCCTCCTTCGGCGCGCCCGGCGCGGGGGCCGGCTTCTCCGCCCCCTCCTCCATCTTCACGAGAACGCGGACGTTCGACGACTTCCGCAGGTCGGCGATCAGCGCCTCGAACGCGTCGCGCTGCGCGCGCTCCCGCTGCTCCGCCAGCAGCTGGGGCTTCACCTCCTCGAAGGAACGGACCCCCGCGGGTTTCCTCTCGTACACCTTGATCACGTGCCAGCCGTAGGTGGTCTTCACCGGCCCCACGACGCTGCCGGGCGCGGCGGCGAAGGAGGCGGCCTCGAACTCCTTCACGAAGTTCCCCCGCTCGATGTCCCCCAGGTCCGCGGCGACCTCGCCGTCGCGGCTCCCCACCTCCTTCATCAGCCCCTCGAACGGCTCCCCCGCCTTCGCGCGCCGGGCCATCTCTTCCGCCCTCGCCTTGTCGCGGAAGAGCATGTGGCTCACCTTCGCGCGCTCCCCGACCTGGAACTGCGCCGCGTTCTCGCTGTA
>DASWBR010000118.1:0-4408 GCA_036390495.1 Candidatus Deferrimicrobiaceae bacterium
CCTCGGGCGCCCGCACGGCGGCTTCGGGGATCTGCGGGATTTCCTCCTTCGGCATCTCCGCGATATCGATTTGCACGATGTCGTCCCGGGTGGTCGGGCGGGATTGCCAGTAGGGGCTGGAAAGCAGCATCGCAACGTGCAACAGGACCGAGAACGCGACGGCGGCCCGGAAGAACTTCGGAACACGGGGATCGGGAAGGACGACGATGCCGTCCGGGCGGATGTCGAAACTCATGGCTGGAGCGCCCCCTTCCCGAGGTCGTCCCGCAGGAACGACTCCTTCCCCTCCGTTTCCGCCGGTGGAGGCAGGAGGCGGAACCGGGGGCGGGGGAGGAAGAAGAGAACGCCCGGGTGCTCTGGGCTCCCGGTGATGCGCACCTCGTCGAGGCGGACGGTTCCCTTCCCGTCCCTTCCCGCCGCGGGAGGGGCCGGCAACGCGGGGGACTTCTCCACAGCAGCGGGGGCTTCGCCCCGCGCGGAGCCCGCCCAAAGGGCGAGGATCACCGCGAGGATGTTGATTTTCTTAACCATTCTGACCACTTGACAACCTCGTCCTTCCTGGAACCATTTAATGTAACATACCGATCGTAGCAGGAGAGGGCTCCCGGGCCATCTCCCAGGTACACCTCCCGGAACAGCCCCAGGTTCAGCCACCCTTCCGGCAACTCCGGGTCGGAAGCGGCCGCCCGCTCGAATGCCGCCCTGGCGTCCTTCCATCGCCCCTGCGACGCCAGGACGATCCCGATGTTCGTCTGGTATTCCGCCGTGTGGCCCGTTCCGCCTGCCGCTTCCTCGAGCAGGGAGCGGGCCGCCGGGGCGTTCCCTTTCTCCCATTCGCGGTACGCGGACAGGTTCCGGGACATGGCCCGGAGGCGCGGCTCGGCGGACCCGTCCAGCGGGGGCACCCTGGAGGCGTCCCGATCCCACGCGACACGCGACGCCTCGACCGGCCAGAGCCCGGACATGGCCGGCGCGAGCTCCGAGGAGAGCTTTCGCGCGGCCGCGACGTCCCCCCGCTTCCAGGCGATCACGGTCTGGTTCCACCGGAGCGCAGGGGTGCTCCCTCCATTCGACACGATCGTTCGCTGCAGTGCGTCCGCTTCTCCCGTCCGGGAGAGCTCCCCGAATGCGGCGGCGAGATTTCCGAGGAATTCCGGCGTCCGGTCGCCGGGGAGCGAAGCGATCGGCCGGCCGACGTTCTCCACGACCTCCCGCAAGGCGTCCCTGTTCCCGGCAAGGAGCGCGATCCCCAGCAGGTTCGCCGCCGCCGGTTCGGAGCGCAGCGGCGCGGAGGCTGCGCGCCGGTACTGCTCGGACGCCCCCCGGGTGTCCCCGGTCAGTTGGAGCAGGACCCCGCGGTTGAACGCCGCCTCCGCCGCGAAGGGGCTCTCACCGAAACCGTCCCAGAGGGGAAGCGCATCCCGGCTGTTTCCCTTCGCGAGCAGGTCGCGGGTACGCGCTACCGCTTCCCGGTAGAGCCTTCCGTAATCGGGCCCGGGGGGCGGTACCGGCGCCGCGTTGTCGATCCGCGGTGCCGTGTTGTCCGTCCGCGCCGCCGTGGCCGCCGTCGCCCTTCGCACTTCGGACGGCGGGGACGGAAGCAGCGCCGCCCCCCGCGGCGCGCATCCCCCGGAGAGAAGAAGGAACAGGACCGACAACGGGCCTGCCAAAATCCGGTGGGGCGCCGGTCGCGTTCTCATGGCACCGCCCTCTCGGTGATGCCCAGGAAGTCGGGGACGGGTATCACGGGAAACGCGAACGACTCCTTCCTCGCGAAGAGGGCGGGACGCAACGCCCGGAGACGTTCCCGGCTTTTGGCCACCCAGGGAGAGAAGTAGTCGGCGGCGACCGCCTGGCGGAGGTTGCTCCGGTAGCTCTCCACGGCCCTCTCCTCGATCGGCGCGGCGCGCTCCTCGAGCAGGAAGACGTACTCCTCCTTCTCCGCCGGGGAGAGTCCCTGGGGCGGTGGAGAGGAGAGGATGGCGGCGCGGAAATCCTCGAACGCCTCCCCGAGCCTCTCGAATGACGCGGAAACCGTCTCGAGCTCCCCGACCCGGACCGCCTCCGCGTACAGCTCCGCGCACCCCTCGAGGGCCTTCTGCTTCTCCGCGAACGTCGTTTCCAACGGAGGGACGATGCGGATCGGGAGGTAGACGCGGAAACGCGCCTCCGCGCGCAGGAAGAGCGCACGTCCGGCGATCTCCGGCGCCGCGCCGCCTGTTTCCCGGTGCAGCTTCACGGCGTTGTCGTAATGGCCGTCCGCCTCCGCCTCGAGACCCCCGGTCCGGGCGCTCTCCCCCGCCCGGAACAGGCTCATGATCCGGACCGGCGCGGGAGCGCCGGGGAGCACGGCGGCGTCGAGCCAGGCGCGGCGGGCCTTCTCCTCCTCCTTCCCCTTCTGGTACAACTCTGCGGCCCGGAAGAGGTACGAGGCCTTCCCTTCGTCGGTACGTTCGAGGGGGGAGAGCCTCGCGAGGCGGTCCGCGGCGGGCACGGGATTCCCGCTCCGCTCGTAGAGGGCCGCGAGGCGTCTCGTCGCGTCCACGGCAAGCGGATTCGCGGCGTGCTGCGATTCCACGGAAAGGTACGCCTCGATCGCCTCGCCGTCCATCTTCCCCTCCTCGAAAGCGGCTCCCGCGCGGAAACGGGCCTCGGGGACGATTTCCAGGGAGGGAAATTCGCGGGCGATGCGAAGGAAGAGGGTCCCGGCGGCGCGCCCCGGGGGAAGCCGTTCCGCCGTCCGGAACATCGAGAACCCCACCCACTTCTCCACGTCCGCCTGTTCCGCGGGGGGTGGGGAGGCGGCGAGGACCTCTCGGAACGCCTGTTCCGCCTCGGGATACCGTCCGGCCTCGAAACGGGCCTCCCCCGCGATCCGGAACGCGGTCCTTCGGGCGGCAGGGTCGGCGGCGATCCGCCCCGATTCCAGGGCGGAGCCCGCGGCGTCGTCCCACTCCTTCCGGTTGAAATGGGCCCGGGCGCGGTCGGTGAGGACCAGCTGCAACCGCTCCCCCTTCGGAAAGGCCCGCTCGTACTCCCGCGCCAGCCGGACGATCTCTCCCTGGGAGGCGGGATTCCCCGGGGAAGCGATGTCCTTCGCGCACTGGAGCGCCATATACCGGGACGCCTCGCCCCGGGCCCCGGGGGGGACGCGTGCCACGTCCTCGAAAGCTTTCATCGCCGCCGCTTTCCGGCCGTCCTCGAAGAGGAGCCAGCCCCGCTGGTACCCCACCTCTTCGGCTTTCGGAGAGGAAGGGAATTTCGCGAGGTACGCGTCGTACAGGGAGAGGACTCGCCCCCTGTCGCCCGGGGGGTGCTCCCGCGCCGCGGCGTGGAAGTAGAAGCCCGCGGCGGAAAGCCCCTCCATCGCCAGGGAGTCCGCGCGGGAGATTTCCGCCGCCGTCCTGCCCGGGGCGGCCTGCCACGGCGTCCCGGGACCGAATACCTTGTGGTAATCCCCCCGCCGCGCCGTGCTCTCCTCTTCCCGTTTCGCCTTCCGCAGGGCTGCCACGGCCGCCTCTTCCCCGTCCACCCGCTCTGCCGCGAGGGGGTACGCGACGCCGATGCGGGAGGCCACCCCCGCCGCCTCCTCGTACCGGTTCTGCGCGTCGAGGAGTTGCTGGATCCCGATCAGCACCGCGGGGCCTTCCGCGGCGCCGCCGCGCTGGGCGAGGAACGCCTCGGCACCCCGGTCCCCGCCGGACTCCACGAGGGAACGGGCCGTCATCTTCCGCGCCTCCTCCCGCAGCCCGCCGGTCCTTGCCGCGGAAGGGGAGAGGATCGCCGAGTCGAGGAAAGCCTCCGCCGCCTCGCCCGGGCGGTTCTGGAGGAAGAGCGCCCATCCGAGCTTGAACCGCGCCGTGGTCCGCAACTCCGGCGCCGCCGCGGGTCGGACCTTCCGGTAGGCGATTTCGGCGCGGGGGAAATCGTACTGGTCGAACCGGTACTCTCCCAGGCGGAGGTTCGCCTCGTCGGCGTACTTCGTCGACGGATACCGGGCCAGGAGCGCCTCGAGCGTTTCCGCCGCGTTGTCCGCGGCCCCCGTCTCCTGGTAGCAGAGCGCGAGCCCGTAGAGGGCGGATTCCGCGTACCGGCTCCCCGGGTATCGCGCGAGAAGCTCGCGGAAGAGGCCCATCGGGGCGGAAAGATCGGGAGCGTCCCGGTTCTCGCCTCCCTTCTCCTCGTAGTAGCGCCGTTCCGCCTCGTCGAACCGGAGAGCCGCCAAGGCGTAAAGCGTGTCGTCCGTGAACGGCTCCCGCTCTCCGGCCGGGGGGAGCGACGCCTCGAGGTGCCGGACGGCTTCCCGGCCCAGGCCCGGAGGCGCCGGTGCCGCGTTGTCCGAGGGCGCCCCCTTCCCCTCGAGGTGCCATTCCGCGGCCGCGCGGCCCGCGACGCGGTGCAGCGCCCG
>DASWBR010000119.1:0-4506 GCA_036390495.1 Candidatus Deferrimicrobiaceae bacterium
TTGCACGGGACCCCGATCTTCAGGTACGACTCGTGGGAGAACATGAAGCCGCTGTGCTCGACGACCTTCGTGGGGGTCCCGTGGCACCCCGGGCACCCGCCGAGGGCCTGCCCCGCGCTGATCCCCTTGAAGTGGCACAGGAAGCACACCGCGGTGTCCGGCAGGATGTGGGACCCTTTCTGGATGTGCTCCCCCTGGACGATCGAGTAGTGGCAGCTCGTGCAGCGCAGCTTCTCCCCGCGCTTTAGCTTCGTCATGTGGTCCTGGTGGTCGAAGGTGATGTTCCCGAGCTGCGCCTTCCCGCTCTTGATCCGCCCCTCGTGGCACCCCCCGGCGAGGCACGACGCGTCCTTCACGTTGGCCCGCGGGCGCGGGTTGTAGAGGCCCGTCCAGTATTTGAGGGTCGTCACCGTGATGAATACCGGGGAGAAGGAGTGGCACTTGATGCAGGTGACGCCGGCGTGCGCGGAGGCCTTCCACTGGTCCACGTACGGGTCCATGTAGTGGCACGCGCGGCACGAGTTCGGGAAGTAGTTCGCCACGAAGAAGGCGCCGTTGAAGACGACCAGGAGCCCGACGACGACGACCAGCACCGTGACGGCCGGTTTCCGGCTTTCCTGAAGCGACTCCCACAAGGCCCTGAGCTTGTCCCTCATCGGTGGGTGACCTCCGCCGCCTCTTTCGCGCGCCGCGCCAGGATCTCCTCCAGCTCGAGGGGGTGCTCCTCCCTCATCTCGTGCTCGGAGAGCTGCCCGTGCCACCACAGGAGCGTCCCGGGGAACCGGTCGGGATTGAAGTGGACGTTGTAGAAGTGCCAGATGACGATCGCCAGGGTGGCCAGGAGCGCTTCGTCGCTGTGCATCTCGTGCGCCACGTCCAGGGTGTACTTCGGCAGGAACCGGAGGACGTCCGTTTCGAACCACAGGAAGAGGCCGGAGCCGATCATGATGATGCACCCCCAGTAGACCGCCCAGTAGTCGAACTTCTCGATGTAGCTGAAGCGTCCGAACCGGGGCTTTTCGGGGGTCTTCCCGAGGAAGTGGCGGATGTTCTGCTGGATGTCCTTTGCGTCCTTCAGGCCCGGGAGCAGGAGCCAGAAGTCCCGCCGTCCGTCCCGGGTCAGCACGGTATAGAGGAGATGGTGGACCATGAAGTAGATCAGCATCCCCGCGCCGACGCGGTGGACGATGGTGGAGTTCTTGATACCGCCCAGGAACGTGATGACCCACCGGGACAGGACGAACTCGGGGAACTTCAGCGGCATGCCGGTGACGATCAGGATGATCACGGAGGAGAACATCACCATGTGCTGGAACCGGAAGTTCCGGTTGAACCGCTGGAACATCTCCCCTTCCTCGTGTTGCTTCTCCTTCCTCAGGGCCTCACGCGCCAGCCGGGCCGCCTCCCTGCGATCCTTCGACGTCCGGGCCCGGAGCTCCCGCTCCATCTCCTCCTGCACGCGGCGCCGGATCCTCTCCCGCATCGCGTCGGCCTGCTCGGGCGGAAGCCCGGCGAGCTGATCGTTCACGGCCGCCTCGACCTCCCTGCCGACGGCCTCCTGGGTCACATCCTTCCGGTCGTTCTCAGCCATATTTGCCACTCCCTGGCGGGGGACACTCTACCCTCCATCCCCGGAGGATAGATCGAAGAGTGTCCCCCTAAGTAGGTTTCCCCTAAGCCCTCACTGCTCGCCGCGCAGGCGGCGCGTCCTGCCGTACATGTCGAGGAAGATGTGCACGATGAGAGCGAGCATGGTGCCGATGGTCAGCCACTTGAAGAACGTCGCCGTCCAGTAGATGATCCCCGCCTCCTTCTTCTTCGCGTCCACGTGCATCTTCCCCACGGCGAAGTTGGCAGACGCTCCCGGGTGGCACTTCCCGCACGTTTTCGGGACGTTCTTCGGGTTCACCATGGAGAGCGGGTCGTCCGGGGGCCGGATGTCGTGCACCCCGTGGCAGGAGGAGCAGTTCGCCACGGTGCGGGAGCCGAACTGGCTCGCCACGCCGTGGAACGACTCCTTGTAGGTGGCCGCCGGCTCCACGTCGATGCCGAACTTGCTCATGATCGCGATGGAGGCGTGGCACTTGGAGCACTGTTCGGAGACCTTCGTGGCGAACACGCTGGATTGCGGGTCGTCATGCTTGAAGATCCGGTGTTCCCCGTGGCACCCCGGGCAGGAGGGCACGTCCCCGACCCCCTTCGCCAGCATCACCCCGTGGATGGAGGTCTTGTACTGCGCGTAGATCTCCATGTGGCACCGGCCGCACGTCTCCGCCACCTTGAAGCGCGAGACCTTCGATTCGGGGGTCTTCGCCTTCATGACCGCGTGGCTGCCGTGGCAGTCCTGGCAAAGGGGGGCCTTCGGGTTCCCGCGGGCGATCGCCTGGCCGTGGGCGGAGTCGAAGTAGGCGAGGACGTTGTCGGACTGGGGCGCCCCCTCCTTGTTCCCCTTGAAGTGGCAGTGCGTGCACGCCACCCGCTTCGGGCGTTCGCGGTGCGGGATCTCGGCGACGTCGAAGTGGCAGTCCGTGCACGTCTTCTTCTCGTGCACGGAACCCTTCAGCGTGTCCGCCGTGACGTACAGCTCCCGGATGTGGCCGTCCACCAGCAACTTCCGGAACTCCGGCTTCCCGTGGCAGAGGGTGCACTTCTCCAGGGAGATCGCCGCGCCGGCCTCCCGGGCGGGCCCGGCGAGGACCCCCGCCCCGAGAAGGACGACGACTACGGCGAGAAGAAGCCTCCTCATAACAGCCCTTCCTCTTTGAGTTTTTCGTATTCCAGCGGGTGCTCCTGCCGGAGCCACTCCGCCGAGACCTTCCCCGTGATCCACGAGGGGTTCATGGGGAAGACGGAGGGATGCAGGTGCACGTTGTACAGGTGCCAGAAGAAGAGGATCACGAAGGCGAGGAGCCCCTGGTACCCGTGGATGACCAGCGCCAGGTCCAGCACGAACTTCGGAAAGAAGCGCATGGAGAAATCCTCCGCCCAGAGCATGAAGCCCGTGACGGAGATGAGGACCGTGCCGATGGACGCGCCCCAGTACTGGAACTTCTCCTTGTACCCGTACTTCCCGAAGCGGGGATATTCGGTGGCCACCCCGACGTTGTACCGGAGGGACTGCAGGAAGTCGTCGATGTCCCGACGGTGGATGGTCAGGTCCGTGAGTTCCCTCTTCCCCTCACGGGACAGGAGCATGTAGAGGAGGTGGTGCACGACGTTCGCCAACAGGAGGACGGCGGCGATCCGGTGGATGATCCCGCGGTTGTGCACGCCCCCCTCCAGGCGGATGATCGCCTGGGCGAACGCGTTCTCGTGGTACATCAGGGAGAACCCCGTGAGCGCGAGGACCAGCAGCAGCACGGTCAGGACGAGGTGCTGCATCCGGAAGAGGGACGACATCCGGATCACTTCCCCGGAGGCGAGATCGGCCCGGCTCATTCCTTCCCCTCCTTCCCGCCCTGCGCGCCCGCGCGCTTCCGCGTCCACCGGCCGTACAGCTCCAGCCCGACGTGGAGGACGAACAGGATCACCAGGGCGGAGATGAAGATGGTGTAGAACATCCGCACGGCGAACACCCCCATCGCCTTCTTCGGGGAGACCTCCACGTGCACCACGCCCTTCGCGAAGTTGGGGCTGGCGTTGGGGTGGCACCTGCCGCACGTCTTCTGCAGGTTCCCCTTGTTCACCGAGGAGGCGGGGTCGGAGGAGGGGAGGATGTCGTGCACCCCGTGGCAGGAGGCGCAGTTGGCCGCCTTCGTCATCCCGTACTCCACGGCGATGCCGTGGAAGGAGTCCATGTAGGAGGAGAACCGCTTCTTCGGGAGGGCGTACCGGCTGGTGATCCCTTCCTTCTCGTGGCACCCGGAGCACGTCTTCGGGACGTTCCGGGGGTTCGCCGGGGAGGACGGATCGCTGGGCCGGGCGATCGTGTGCTCCCCGTGGCAGTCCGTGCACACCGGCGAGTCGGCGATCCCGCCCCGCAGCCCTTTCCCGTGGACGCTCTTCTCGTACTGCTCGAGGATCCCGGAGTGGCACTTCCCGCACAACGTCGGGATGTTCTGCCGGTGCGTGGCGGACTTCGGCTCGTCCGCCGGGAGGATCGCGTGGTTCCCGTGGCAGTCGGAGCAGACCGCGCTCCCCGTGAGCCCCGCCTTCTTCGACGCCATCCCGTGCACGCTCTGCTCGTACGACGCGATGAGCTTCTGGTCCGGCAGGTGGTGATAGCGGGACTCGAGGGCCCGGTCCTTGTGGCAGGCGAGGCACGTGGCGACGATGTTCAGGCGGAAGACGTGCGAGGCGGGGTCCTTCACCTTTCGGATGTCGTGCCTGCCGTGGCACGCGGAGCAACCCGGAATCTCCCCCTTTCCCCGCAGCTTCCCGTGCGCGCTGGCGGCGTACGACTTCTCCGCGTCCCCGTGGCACTTGCCGCAGCTCACCTTCCCGAGCTTGTCGTGCGGGGCTTTCGCGTCCGCGTGGCACGTGACGCAGGAACTCCCCCCGTGCACG
>DASWBR010000120.1:0-10867 GCA_036390495.1 Candidatus Deferrimicrobiaceae bacterium
CGGACGTCCGGAACGATCCGGGGGAAGTTCGAATTTCGTCGACGCCAAACGCCGTTTTCCGGATAAAATATCTACTTTAACGAGGGGGGGAATCGTGAAGCTTCCGGAACTTTCCATCGGCCGGTTCACGGCCAGGTTGCCCATCGTCCAGGGGGGAATGTCGGTCCGCGTCTCCACGTCGTCCCTCGCGGCGGCGGTGGCGGAGTGCGGCGGCATCGGGACGATCGGCGGGTCGGGGATCCCGATCGACGAGCTGCAGGAGGACATCCGCAGGGCGAAGCGGATGACCCGCGGGATCATCGCCGTGAACATCATGTTCGCGATCAAGCAGTTCATGGAGACGGTCAGGGCCTCCATCGAGGCGGGGGTGGACATGATCGTCACCGGCGCGGGATTCTCCCGCGACGTCTTCAAGATCGGGAAGGACCACGACGTTCCCATCGTCTCCATCGTCTCCTCGCCGGAGTTCGGGAAGCTCGCGGAGCGGAGCGGCGCGGACGCGATCGTGGTGGAGGCGAAGGAGGCCGGGGGACACCTCGGGACCGACCGGCCCCTCCGGGAACTCTTCCCCGAGGTGCGCAGGGTCGTGAAGAAGGTCCCGCTGATCGCGGCGGGCGGAATCACCGACGGCCTCGAGATCGCCGAGATGATGGGAAAGTTCGGGGCCGACGGCGTGCAGATGGCCACCCGGTTCGTCCTCACGAAGGAGTGCGACGTCTCGGACGCCTTCAAGCAGACGTACCTGCGCGCCCGCAAGGAGGACGTCGTCCTCATCGACTCCCCCGTCGGCCTGCCGGGTCGCGCGATCCGGAACCGGTTCCTGGACCGGCTCTTCGGCGGCGGGGAGGTCTACGACGGGGATTGCCGCCGCGGCTGCCTGAAGAAGTGCAGCCACAGCTTCTGCATCATCGACCGGCTCGACATGTCCCAGGCGGGCGACGCGGACGAGGGGCTCGTGTTCTCGGGGGAGAACGTCTGGAGGATCAAGGATGTCCCGACCGTGAAGGAACTGATGGACCGCCTCGTCGCCGAGGCCGAGAGCGTCTACGCTCCCGCCACCGCGACGGCCTGACGGGGAGGGTCAGGACACCGCGTCGACCGGGGAGAGCATCCGCCGGATCGCCCGCGCGATCTGCGACAGACCGTACGGCTTGGGCAGGAAGTCGTTCGCCCCCTCCGCCAGGATCTCCTGCACCAGCCCTTCCACGCTGTACCCCGAGGAGAGGAGCACGGGAATCCCCGGTTTCAGCCGGCGCATCTCCCGGAACGCCTCCCGGCCCCCCATCTTCGGCATGATGATGTCCAGGATGACGAAGTCGATCTCCTCTGCGTGTTCGCGGAAGAGCCGGCACGCGGCCTCCCCGTCCGCCGCGACGAAGGTCCGGTACCCGAGGGCGCCGAGCATCGATTCCGCCATCTCGCGCAGGGCGGGCTCGTCGTCCACCAGGAGCACCGTCTCCATCCCCTTCGGGTAAGGGTCTGCGGCGGGCTCCGGCACCGCGACGGCCGGCGACGCGACCGCCGGCAGGTAGATTCGGAAGAGGGATCCCTCCCCCGGGGAACTCTCCACGTGGATGCCGCCGGAGTGGTTCTTCACGATGCCGTAGGCCATCGGGAGCCCCATCCCGGCCCGTCCCCGGTCCCTCCGCGTGGTGTAGAACGGGTCGAAGATGTGCTTCATCACCTCGTCGGTCATCCCGGCGCCGGTGTCGCGGACCTCGATCCAGGCGTACCGGCCCGGCCCCCCCACGTGGTACCGCTTCGCCTCCGCGGGGTCGAGGATCGCATTGCCGGTGGAGACCGCGAGGACGCCCCCCGCGGGCATGGCGTCCCGGGCGTTCCAGCAGAGGTTCAGCAGGGTCTGGTCGAGCTGCCCCTCGTCCCCCTCCACGGCGGAAAGCTCCGGGTCGAGGCGGCATTCCACCCGGATCGACGGGTCGCAGCTCCCGGCGAAGGCGATGAGGACGTGCTCCGCGATCTGGTTCAGCGAAACCGGTTGTACCCGGAATTTCCCCCCCCTCCCGAAGCCCAGCAGCTTCGCGGTCAGGTCCGCGGCGCGCTCGGCCGACGACTGGATGGCGTGGATCGTGTCCGCGAAGGGGTGGGTACGATCCATCTTCGACTGGAGCACGGAGCAATGGCCGATGATCGCCTCGAGGACGTTGTTGAACTCGTGGGCGATCCCCCCGGCGAGGGACCCCACGGCCTCCATCTTCTGGGCCCGCGCCGTCTCCCGGCGGATCCGCTCGCGCTCCTCCTCGAGCAGGAGGCGCTCCGTCACGTCGACCCCGAGCCCTACGACGCCGCGCACCTCTCCCGACGCCGTGTGAAGCGCTTTCCCGTTCCAGCTGATCGTCCGTTCCTTTCCGTCCCGCGTGAGGACGGGGCCGACGTACCCCCGGGTCTCCCTCCCGGCGAGGACTTCCCGGAAGGCGGCGCGGTCCCGTTCCCGCCGTTCGGGCGGGATGAAGATGGGCACGTACTCCTTCCCGAGGACCTCCTCCGCCAGCCAGCCGCTGGCCTGCTCCGCGGCCCGGTTGAAGAGCCGAAGGCGTCCCTCGGGGTCGATCTCCACGACGATGACGTTGGCGTCCTCCACCACGGTCCGGAACCGCTCTTCCGACTCCGCCAGGGCCTGCCGCGCGGCGACCTGCCCCGTGATGTCCACGCCCACGCTGATCCCCAGCTCCACCGCCCCGTGCCCCGCGCGGAAGGGGTACAGGTTCGTCAGGACCCACCGGGTCCCGGTCCCCCGGGGCGGAACCTCCCACTCGAGGTTGGACAGGGATTCTCCGGCGAACACGCGGGAGATCATCGCCATCCCCTCCTCCCGGCGCCCCGGCGGGATCACGATGTCGTGCAGCGATCGGCCCGCAGCCTCCGCGGGAGACAGGCCATAGAGGCGGCGGCAGTGCGCGTTCCACTGGTGGACGATCCCGCCGCGGTCGAAGGTGAAGCAGGCCGCGGGGATCTGTTCGAAGAGGCGGCGAAACCGGTCTTCCGAACGCGCGAGCTCGCGGAAGTCCCTCGCCCGCTCCAGGACGAGGGACGCCTGCTGGGCGAACGCCGCCAGCTCCTCCACCGCATCCGCCCCGAAGGCGTGGGGCGTCTGCGCGTAGACCGTCAGGGCGCCCACGACCTTCTTCTCCTCCCGCAGCGGGACGGCGGCCACGGAGGTGAATCCGCGGGCGAGGGCTTTCTCCCTCCAGGGGGAGAAGCGGGTCGAACGCCGGACGTCGTGCACGATGTCCGGCCGCCCCGTGCGGATCGCGGTCCCCGTCGGTCCGCGCCCCAGCGGCGTGTCGTCCCACCGCACGGAGATGTCCTTCAGGTACTTGCCCAGGTCCCCGGAGATGGCGACCGGCTCGACCGTGCCGTCCGGGCGGGCCATCCCCGCCCAGCACATCCGGTACCCCAGCGCCGTAAGGCTGTCCGTGACCGCGTTCAGGAGGTCCGGCGAGGCGGGTCTCGACAGGAGGGAGGAGGTGATGTCCCGCAGGCGGCCGAGCCGGAGGGCCTGCCGCCGGATGCGGGCGACCTGCTCGTGCCGCTCCTCGAGCCGGGAGAGCGCCTGGGAGAATTCGCTGCGCCCCCCGTCCTCCGGGAAGGGGGCGCCGGACGCGGCGTAGAGGTAGTTCTCGATGAGTTTCCCCCCGGAAAAAACGTACGGGTGGGCGCGGAGCAGGCCGTTCAGCGTGGCGGGAGGAAACCCGTTCTCCCGGAACAGGAAAAGGGCCTGGAGATCCCGGGACGTGACGAAGGCGCGGAGTTCCGCGGCCAGGTCGGTGGCACCCTCCGCCGCGGCAGTGGCTTCCCCCGGGGCGGGGGAAACGTCGACGCACAGCCGCACGCCCGCGAACCGCTCGGCGCCGGAGATGCGGCACACCTCGTCGAGCCGGGAAAGGAACGCGCCGGGATCGTCGCCGGTTTCGGTCTGCAGGACGAGGAGCGACCGGCGCGCCATGGCGCTCCCCACGTCGGTTCCCTTGCCCTGCAGGGCGGCGAGGAGCCCGGTTCCGAAGGCGCCCTGTCCGTGGACCACGCACTTTTCCCCCCGGGCGAGGCCGAAGCGCAGCCAGGCGGCCGCAGGCTCGGCCCAATCCTCGGCGGCGCGGTAGAAGAGGACCGCGCAGGCGCGCGGCCCGAGACGTTCCAGGGCCTCGATCAGGGTCACCGGCATCGCGGAATACCCTCCGGCGGCGGGTCGGCATGGCCCGGCGCGGTCAACGGCACCGTCCTCCGCCTGTGTATACAGTACACAATGTGCCGAGGGAAGGCCAGAGAGGGGGTCAGGAAGGGCGGGCGCGGGAGAGGAGCCCTGCCGCCGCCGCGGTCGAGAGGGCGCACGCCGCTCCCGCGACTCCGAAACCCGCGGCGTACCCCCACCGCTCGATCACCACCCCCAGCGAGGCGGCGGAGACCATGAATCCTCCGTAGATGCACGTGTTGTACCCCCCCATCGCCAGCCCCCGGACCCGCGTCGCGACGGACTCGGACAGCACGGCCCCGATGGCCGTGAAGGTGGCCGCCATGGCGCCCCCGACGCCCGCGAAGAGCAGGTACAGCGGCAGTTCCTCCCGGAATAGCCCCGTGAGGGCGATGAGGGCGCCGAACGCCATGTTTCCCAAGAGGATGAAGGGGCGGCGGTTCCCCGCTTTGTCCTGCAAGTGGCCGAACGGAATTCGGAAAATGGCGTTTGCCGCGGCCTGGACCGTAAAGATGAGCCCCGTGTGCGCGACCGAGATCCCCTGGTCCCTGGCGAAAAGGGGGAAGAAGGCGAAGAGGGCCCCCCACGCGTAGGTGGAGAAGAACGTGGCGATCCAGCAACCGAGGACCGCCGGCGTGCGGACGATCTCCCGGAAATCCGAAAGGAGGGTGCCGCCCGACGCGGCGCGGGGAGCGGCCGGCGGAGAGGGCGGGACCCGCAAGGTTCCGACGAGAATCCCCGCGCCGGTGATCGCCGCCGAAATCCAGAAGGCGAAGTGGAATCCCCCCGAGCCCACCGCGCCGCCGAGCCCCGGGCCGAGCGCCATCCCGAGGTAGAGGGCGGAGGTGTACCAGCCGTACGCCCGGCCGAGGAGCCGCGGCGGGACGGAATCCCCCACGAACGACATCATCGCGGGGGAGAAGCACGCAAGCCCTACCCCGGAGAAGAGGTAGATCGCCCCCACTTGCCAGGGGGCGCGGGCGGCGAGGAGGAACAGGGAGGTCAGGCAGGATATCCCCATCCCGGCCAGGACGAGGCGCTTGCGCCCCAGGCGGTCGGACATGAGACCCAGGGGCAGGGAAAGCGCAGTGGCCGCGAGCATGAAGCCGGCGTTGATCATCCCCACCTCGACCGTGGATGCGCCCAGGCGGCGGGCGAACAGGGGGACCAGGGGGAGGCGCATGTACGCCCCGAGGTACTGGACCAGCGTGAGGGCGCAGGCGATCAGGAGCGGCGCGGGAATCCGGTCGCCTCCCGATTCCCGTTCTTGTGTCGGCGGCCTGCTGGCTACGGGAGTTCCCCGGAAGGTGGAATCCCGTCATTGTAGCGGGAATCGAAAAGAATGTGGAACGAGGGTGTCGCCGGAGGGGGGTGCGCGTCATGCATTCGGTGTGGAAGCTGGTTTCCAGCACGAGGAGGTTCTCGGACCGGCTCATTGCCGTGGACCACGATCGATACGAGCTCTCGGGGAACGGGAGGGCGGGAGAGTTCACCGTCATCCGGACCTCCGACTGGGTCAACGTGATCCCGGTCGCGGAGGACGGCCGCCTCCTGTTCATCCGCCAGTTCCGGCACGGGATCCGGGAGGAGACGCTGGAGATTCCGGGAGGGGGAATCGACCCCCGGGACGACGGACCCCGCCGGGCGGCCGAGCGGGAGCTCCGCGAGGAGACCGGTTACCAGGCCCGCGCGTGGGAGTACCTGGGATTCGTGACTCCGAACCCCGCTCTCCAGGACAACCGGTGCCACACGTTCCTCGCCACGGGGGCATACCGGGCCGGCGAGCCGTCCTTCGATCCGTACGAGCGCATCGTCCCGGAACTGCTCTCCCGCCAGGATGCGGGGAAGGCCCTGAGGGACGGGACGGTACATCACGGCCTGGTGCTGGCGGCGTTCGGGCTGTATTTCGCGGCGGGATACGACCTGCGTTGAAGAAGAGGCCGTCGGTTCCCGTATGTTTCCTGTCTTCCTCCGTATCTTCCCTGAATCCGACTCTTTCTTGATTGGAAAAAGTACGATTCATATCTTGACAAGGAATTACGTAATTAGGGATATTTAATGATATCCCGGTAGCAAATAGGAGGATCGGATGGACAGGAAGTTTCTGGTAGAGCTTACGACGGAGATCGTTTCGGCCCACGCTTCGATGAACGAGATGAAAAAGGAGGAACTTCTGGACGAGATGCAGGCGGTTTTCCAGAAACTCCTTTCTCTCGCGGGATCGGTGTCTGAGGAAGCAGAGGCGGCTCCGCAGGAAATCAAGCCCGCCGTCCCCGTGAACAAGGCGTTCGGGGCGGACAAGGTCACCTGCCTCGTGTGCGGGAAGACGTTCACCACCCTGAAAAAGCACATCGCCGTCAGCCACCAGATGTCGCCGAAGGATTACCGCAAGCAGTTCGGGATCCCGACGAAAACCCCCCTGGTCGCCCGGAAATATTCGGAGGCGAAGAAGAAGATCGCCCAGGAGAAGGGTCTCGCGGCGAAACTGGCGGAAGGCCGGAAGAAGCGCGGGAGGAAGTGACCGCGCGCGGTCGCGCCCCTCGCCGCAGCGTAATCCCGAGAGCCCGCCGGCCCCGAGCCGGGCGGGCTCTCCCTTTCTCCGTCCGGATTTTTTTCTCCCGGCCCGTTCCCCGATCGGGCAAAATAGTAACCTGACCACAGCCGGAAAGGAGGACGCGGAATGCCTTACGCAGCGAAGGATTACGGCAAGCTCGTCGGCATGGAAGGGTTCAGTGAGACGTTGCTGAAAAACCATTTCACCCTCTACCAGGGGTACGTGACGAACACGAACAAACTCCTCGACATCCTGGGGGCGATGCTCGCCGACGGGAAGACCGCCACGCCGGAATACGCCGAACTGAAGCGCCGCTTCGGTTGGGAATGGAACGGGATGCGCCTGCACGAATTCTACTTCGAGAACCTGGGCGGGAAGGGGGCTCTCGATCCGGCTTCCCGGCTGGGGAAGGCGCTCGCCGCGGAGTTCGGGAGCGTCGAGAAGTGGGAGGCGGACTTCCGCGCCGCGGGGGCGATGCGCGGGATCGGCTGGGTGGTCCTCTACCAGGACAAGGCCGCGGGACGGCTGTTCAACCAGTGGGTGAACGAGCACGACGTGGGGAACCCGGCGGGGGCGAACCCGGTGCTGGTCATGGACGTGTTCGAGCACGCCTTCATGGTCGACTACGGCCTGAAGCGGGTCGACTACATCGCCGCGTTCTTCAGGAACGTGGACTGGAAGGCGGCCGAGGCGCGGCTCGCGTGAGGGAATGCCGGCGGCCCGCGGGAGCCGCCGGTGAAGGGGATGGACGGGCTATTGCGGGCGGTGGACGCGCAATAGCCCGTTTCCGTTCCGGCCACTGAGGGAGGACGGTGGACTATTACGCGCAGGGGAGCCTGGTCGCCGCCGTGGTGGCGCTGGCGATCGCCGTGTACCTGCGGGCGTTCGCGCGGGGGGACCGGGAAGCCAAGGCGTTCGCCGACCTCTCGTTCTTCATCTTCCTGTGGTGCTTCCCGGAGTACCTCTGGAAGACCCTTTCCTCCCCCTTCTGGCACAAGGTGAGCCTGGCGGGGGCGATGTTTCTCCCCCCGTTCGCACTGCGGTATTGCGGCACCGCCGTCCGGACCCGTCCCCGGTGGTTTCCCGCGGCCCTCTTCGCGGGGGTGTGGGTGAGCGCCGCCTTCGGGGCGACGGTCTTCCTCGACCCCCTCCTCGACTCCCCCTGGTGGAACGTGGCCGCCCTCCTGTACGTCTACCCGTACCTGGGAATGGGGCTCTACGTCATCGTCCGCCACGGCTTCCGGGAGTCCCCTTCCGCGGTGGAGCGGAAGAAGTACCAGTTCCTCGTGGTGGGAGGCGGCATCGCCGCCGCGGTGGCGCCGCTGAACTTCCTCCCGGGCACGGGGATCTACTTCCCGCCGCTGGCGGCGTTCGCGGTGCTGATCTTCTTCTACTTCATGGCGACGGGGATCCTGCATCTGCACTTCTTCGAACTCCCCGACATCGTCGGGCGCGGGATCCTGCTCGTCATCCAGATCTTCGCCTTCGCCGTGGTATTCGGCGTCCTCGAGGTGGTCTCCGGGCGGAAGTTCTGGTTCCCCCTGGCCGGCGTGTTCCTCATCTCCTTCTTCCTCCTGACCTTCTACCCGTTCCTGATGCGGAAACTGGGGGGGATCTCCTCGGACCTGCTGATGCGCCAGTCCCGGCAGGTGCAGACGGTCCTCTCCGACTTCGCGCGGAAGTTGCCCGAATCGTCCTCCCTGGGGGAGATCGCCCGGACGGTGGAGGACGCCCTGGCGCAGGTCCCCTTCGTCGAGCGGGCGTCGCTCTGGATCCGGCCCGAGGGGGGTACGGACGAGGGGATCGGGGCGCTGCCGGTGCGGCCGGACGAGTACCTCCGCGCCTTCAACCGGTTCTCGAAGCAGTACCCCGCGCTCCGGGTCATGGAGCACGGGGGGTCGAGGGCGGCGGACGTGGCGATCTGGGACGACTCCTTCGACGCCTCCTTCCCCGTCTTCCTGCGGGGGACCCTCGTGGCCGCCGTCATGTTCCACTGGAGGGACAAGCGGCCGTCGTTCCGAGAGACGGAGCTGATGGTGCCGTTCCTGGACGGCATCGGGCTGGCGGTGGAGAACATCCGGCAGAAGCAGCGGATCCAGCGGAGGGAGCATTTCGCCACCATCGGGGAGCTGGCGGCGGGGCTTGCCCACGAGGTCCGCACCCCGGCGGGGGTGATCAAGGGGGCGGCGCAGTTCCTCACGCGGGAGGCCCGGGCGAAGGACCGGGAATTCCTCGGCATCATCGTCGAGGAGGCGGACCGGCTGAACGGCGTGGTGACCGAGTTCCTCGAATACGCCCGTCCGTCGCAGCGCGCGCCGCGGACCGTGTCGCTCCGGGAGCCGGTGGAGAAGGCGGTCGCCCTCCTGCTCCGGGAGAAAAGGGAGCGGATGGACCTCGTCCGGCACCACGTGATTTTCTCGGAACCGGCCCCCGTCGTGAACGCGGACCCCGGCGAGATCGAACGGGTGGTCTACAATCTCCTCACGAACGCGGTGGAGGCGATGCCGCAGGGCGGGGAGCTCACGGTCCGCGTCGGATCCGTCGAGGGGGAGGCCCGGATCGCGGTGGAGGACACCGGCACCGGGATCCCGGAGAAGGACCGCCCGCAGCTTTTCCGGCCCTTCTTCACCACCCGGGAGCGCGGGGTGGGGATGGGGCTGGCCATCTGCCGGCGGATCGTGGAGGAGAACGGCGGCTCCGTCTCGTTCGACAGCGTGCCGGGGCGGGGTAGCCGGTTCACCGTGAAGCTCCCGGAGGCTTGAGATGAAAGGGACGATCCTGGTGGCGGAGGACGACCGGAACCTCCGGCGCGTCCTCCGGGCGATGCTGGCCCGCGACGGGTACGAGGTGGCCGAGGCGCCCGACGGGGACGCGGCGGCCACGTTCCTCGCCGCCCGGCGGGCCGACGCGCTGATCTCCGACATCCGCATGCCGGGGATGGACGGGCTGGCCCTTTTCCGCCACTGCCGCGACCGGCACCCGGAGCTCCCCGTGATCCTCATCACCGCCTACGGGCGGATCGAGGACGCGGTGGAGGCGATGCGGGGCGGGGCGTTCGACTACATCTCCAAGCCGTTCGACGAGGCCGAGCTGCTGCGCGTCGTGGCGAACGCCGTGGCCACCTCCGCGGTCGCGGACCGCGAGGGGGCGAGCGCGCCGGCGGAGGAGTGGTTCGGCATGGTCGGCCGGTCCCCGGCGTGGCTCGAGGTGCGCAGGGTGATCGAGAAGGCGGCCACCTCCCCGTTCTCCGTGCTGATCACCGGGGAAACGGGGACGGGCAAGGAACTGGTGGCCCGCGCGATCCACCGCATCAGCGCGCGCCGCGACGGGCCGTTCCTCAAGATCAACGGCGCCGCCATTCCGCCCACGCTGTGGGAGGCCGAGATGTTCGGCTACGAGAAGGGGGCCTTCACGGGGGCGGTCCAGTCGAAACCGGGCCGGTTCGAGCTCGCCGACGGCGGGACCTTCTTCCTCGACGAGGTGGGCGAGGTTCCCTTCGATGTCCAGGGGAAGCTGCTCCGGGTGCTGCAGGACCGGGAGTTCGAGCGGGTGGGGGGCGTGAAAACGCTGACGGCGGACGTCCGCCTCATCTGCGCGTCGAACCGCGACCTGCGGAGGGAGACTTCGCTGGGCCGCTTCCGCGAGGACCTCTACTACCGCGTGAACGGGATCCCCGTCCACCTTCCCCCGCTCCGGGAACGGCGGGAAGACCTGATCCCCCTGGCGGAATATTTCCTCGAACGCACCTGGAAGGAGCTGGGGACGGGCCGGAAGGTCCTCGCCCCCGCAGCGGTGGAGGCGCTGGAGCGGTACCCGTGGCCCGGCAACATCCGGGAGCTGGAGAACGCCGTGGGGCGCGCCGTGGCCCTTTCGGACGGGGAGGGGATCGGGCCTTCCGACCTGTGCCTGGGGCTCGCGGAGCCGGAAGGGGCGCAGCCGCCCGCGACGCCGGAGGAGGAGCGGTTCCACGCCTCCGTGCGGGAGCACAAGCGGGCGGTCATCCGCCGGGCGATCGCGAAAGCGGGGGGGAGCAAGACGCGGGCCGCCGAGATCCTCGGGCTCTCGCCCACCTACCTCTCCCGGCTCATCCGCGTGCTCGGCGTGGA
>DASWBR010000121.1:0-18588 GCA_036390495.1 Candidatus Deferrimicrobiaceae bacterium
CTCTTCCCGAAGGCCCTCATCACCATCGGCCCCGCCATCGAAAACGGCTTCTACTACGACTTCGACGTGGAGACCCCCTTCACGCCGGAGGACCTCGGGCGGATCGAGGAGCGGATGCGGGAGATCGTCAAGGCCGACATCCCGTTCGTGCGCGAGGAGGCGACGAAGGACCAGGCGCGGGCGATGTTCCCCGGGGAGCCGTACAAGGAGGAGCTCCTTACGGACATCCCGGACGAGACCGTCTCCCTGTACCGGCTCGGGAATTTCCTCGACCTGTGCCGCGGGCCGCATCTTCCCAGCTCCGGGCGCGCGGGTTCGTTCAAGCTGATGAGCACGGCGGGTGCGTACTGGCGGGGCGATTCGAAGAACCGGATGCTGACCCGGATCTACGGCGTGGCCTTCCCGACGAGGAAGGAGCTCGACGAGCACCTCCGGATCCTGGAAGAGATCAAGAAGCGGGACCACCGGAAGCTCGGGAAGGAGCTCGACCTGTTCAGCGTCACCGACGAGATCGGGCCGGGGCTGATCCTGTGGCACCCCAAGGGCGCGAAGGTCCGGCGGATCATGGAGGATTTCTGGCGGGAGGAGCACGCGAAGGCGGGGTACGAACCCGTCTTCTCCCCGCACATCGCCCGTCTCGACCTGTGGCGCGTGAGCGGCCACGTGGACTATTACCGGCAGAGCATGTTCTCGCCCATCGACATCGAGGGGCAGGAGTACCAGCTCAAGCCGATGAACTGCCCCTTCCACATCCAGATCTACAAGTCGCGGATGCGTTCGTACCGCGACCTGCCGATCCGGTACGCGGAGCTGGGGACGGTGTACCGGTACGAGCCGTCGGGGACGCTCCACGGGCTCCTCCGGGTCCGCGGATTCACCCAGGACGACGCGCACCTGTTCCTGCGCCCGGACCAGCTCGACGAGGAGATCTTCTCCCTCCTCGACTTCACGCTGTTCGTCCTGCGCTCCTTCGGGTTCGACCGGTACGACATCTACCTGTCCACCCGGCCGGAGAAGTACGCGGGCTCCCTCGGGCACTGGGAACTCGCGGAGGCCGCGCTCCGGAAGGCCCTCGAGCGGAAGGGGCTCCCCTTCGAGGTGGACCCGGGCGAGGGGGTGTTCTACGGTCCCAAGATCGACATCAAGATCAAGGACATGCTCGGGCGCTCCTGGCAATGCTCCACGATCCAGGTGGACTTCAACAACCCGGAGCGGTTCGACGCGTGCTACATCGGGGAGGACGGGGCGGCCCACCGGGCGATCATGATCCACCGGGCCCTGATGGGTTCCCTCGAGCGGTTCTTCGGCGTGCTGGTGGAGCATTACGCGGGCGCCTTCCCCGCGTGGCTCGCCCCCGTGCAGGCGGACGTGCTCCCCGTGACGGAGAGGCAGAACGACTTCGCCAGGGACGTGGTGGCGAGGCTTTCGGCCGCGGGATTTCGCGCCGAAGGCGACTACCGGAACGAGAAGCTCGGCTTCAAGGTCCGGGAGTCCCAGCTGTCCAAGGTGCCGTACGCGCTCGTCGTGGGCGAGCGCGAGGCGGCGCAGCAAATGGTTACCCCGCGGCGGCGGGGGGGCGAGCAGCTCCCCCCCATGGGCGTCGAGGCGTTCCTCGACCTCCTGCGCGGGGAAACGGTCAACCGGGCAAAGTAAAGGAGGACGTCATCGCCAAGGAATCCCGAATCAACGAGCAGATCCAGGTGCCGGAGGTGCGCCTGGTCGGCGCCGAGGGGGAACAGCTCGGCGTGGTGAGCACGTCGGACGCGCTCCAGCGCGCCCGCGCACTGGACCTGGACCTGGTGGAGGTGGCCCCGATGGCCGCCCCGCCGGTGTGCCGGATCATGGATTACGGGAAGTTCAAGTACATCACGAGCAAGCGGGAGCAGGAGGCGCGGAAGAAGCAGACGGTCATCCAGGTCAAGGAGATCAAGGTCCGCCCCAAGACCGAGGAGCACGACCTGAACACGAAGCTCAAGCACATCCGCCGCTTCCTGGAAGAGGGGGACAAGGTGAAGGTGACCGTCCGGTTCCGGGGGCGGGAGCTGGCGTACGCGTCCCAGAGCGGCTTCGAGGTGCTGAAGCACATCACGGAGGCGATCGCGGACATCTCGAAGGTCGAGTCCGCTCCGAAGATGGAGGGGAAGACGATGATGGCCATCGTCGCCCCGACGGTGCACAAGAAAAAGCCGGTGGGGGGGAGCGCCAAGCCGGCGCCCGCGCCCATGCCGGCGGGGAAACAGGAGGGATAGGAGATGCCGAAGATGAAGTCGAACCGGGGCGCGAACAAGCGGTTCCGCGCGACCGGGTCGGGGGGGATCAAGCGGGCCAAGTCCGGGAAGAGCCACATCCTGACCACCAAGGACCGGAAGCGGAAGCGGGGGCTGCGGAAGTCGTCCCTGGTCCACCCGACGAACGAGAAATCGATCCGCCGCCTGCTGCCGTACCTGTAGGCCGGCGAAGAACACGGACGGAAGGGAAACGACATGCCTCGCGTAAAGAGAGCGGTACACTCGCACAAGAAGCGCCGCAAGGTCCTCAAGCTCGCCAAGGGGTTCCGGGGCGGGCACGGACGGCTGCTGCGGTCGGCCAAGGAGGCCGTCGCGCGCGCCCTCCGGTACGCATACCGCGACCGCCGGGTCCGGAAACGGGAGTTCCGGGCCCTGTGGATCACCCGCGTGAACGCCGCGGCCCGGGAGAACGGGCTCTCCTACAGCCGGCTCCTCTTCGGCCTGAAGAAGGCGGGCGTCGAGGTGGACCGCAAGATCCTCGCGGACCTCGCCGTGAACGACTCCGCGGCCTTCCAGGCGCTCGCGGAAAAAGCCAAGGCCGCCCTGGCGTAAGGGGGAACTGGGGGTGCCCGGTACCTCCGATCCGATCGCCCGGCTCCGGGAGGAGGGGCTTGCCGCCCTCGCCGCGGCGCGGAACGAGAGCGAACTCCTCGAGGCGAAGGGGCGCTTCTTCGGGAAGAAGGGGGCCGTCTCCGAGATCCTGAAGGGGGTCGCCTCCCTGCCCGCGGAGGAGCGGAAGGCGGTGGGAGCCGGGGCGAACCGGGCCCGCGCGGAGCTCGAGGCGGTCTTCGAAGCCCGCCTCGCGGCGATCCGGGAGGAGGAGCGGCTGGCCCGCGAGGGACGGGACCGCCTCGACGTCACGTTGCCCGGCAGGACGCTCCCCCCGGGGAACCGGCACCCGATCTCGCGGACGATGTCGGACATCATCGCCGTCTTCCGGCGGCTCGGCTTCTCCGTGCAGGGCGGGCCGGACGTGGAGAAGGACTACTACAACTTCGAGGCGCTCAACTTCCCGCCGGAGCACCCCGCGCGGGACATGCAGGACACCTTCTACGTGGAGTCGATGGACGGGGACCTCGTCCTGCGGACCCACACCTCGCCGATCCAGATCCGGACGATGGAGAAGCGCAGGCCCCCCGTCCGCATCATCGCCCCGGGGGCGGTCTACCGCTCCGACTCCGACATCACCCACTCCCCCATGTTCCACCAGGTCGAGGGGCTGGCGGTGGACCGGGACATCACCTTCGCGGACCTGAAGGGGCTCCTCACCGAGTTCTGCCGCATGACGTTCGGTCCCGGAAAGCCGCTCCGCTTCCGTCCGAGCTACTTCCCGTTCACCGAGCCGTCCGCGGAGGTGGACATCCGGTGCGTCATCTGCGGGGGGTCCGGCTGCCGCGTCTGCAAGGACACCGGGTGGCTGGAGATCCTCGGCGCGGGGATGGTCGACCCGGCGGTCTTCGGCTTCGTCGACTACGACCCCGAGGAGTACACCGGCTTCGCCTTCGGGATGGGCGTGGAGCGCATCGCCATGCTGCGGCACGGCATCTCCGACATCCGCCTCTTCTTCGAGAACGACATCCGGTTCCTCTCGCAGTTCTAGCCGCGGGGGAGGGAGACGCACCCGTGAAGATCCTGTACCAGTGGCTCCGGGAGTTCCTCGACACGTCCCTTTCGCCGCGGGAGCTCCAGGAGGCGCTCACGATGGCCGGGGTGGAGGTCTCCTCCTGCCGCTTCCTCGGAGCGGGCCTCGAATCGGTGGTGACCGCCCGGATCCTCGAGATGCGGCCGCACCCCAACGCCGAGCGGCTCTCTCTCTGCCGGGTCACCGACGGGAGTTCCGAGTACGCGATCGTCTGCGGCGCGCGGAACATGAAGGCGGGAGACGCGGTCGCCCTCGCCCGGGCGGGCGCGAAACTCCCCAACGGCGTGGAGATCCGGAAGGCGAAAATCCGCGGCCAGGTGTCCGAGGGGATGCTCTGCTCGGAGCAGGAGCTCTCGCTCGCGGAGGAGTCCGCCGGCATCCTGATCCTCGACGGCGGCACGCCCCCGGGGAAGCCGCTCGCGGAGGCCATGGGGCTCTCGGACTGGCTCCTCGATGTGGAGATCACCCCGAACCGGGGGGATTGCCTGAGCGTCCTCGGCGTGGCGCGGGAGGTCGCCTCGATCACGGGGGAGAAGGTCGTCCTCCCGGACGCGTCGTTCCCGGAGGAAGGGGACGGGATCGGGGAGCTGGTCCGGATCGACGTTTCGGACCCGGCCCTGTGCCCGCGATACTCCGCCCGGGCGGTGACCGGCGTCACGGTCGCCCCCTCGCCGGGCTGGATGCAGCGGCGCCTCTCCCTGTGCGGGATCCGGCCGATCAGCAACGTGGTGGACGTGACGAACTACCTGCTCCTGGAGACGGGGCAGCCGATGCACGCGTTCGACCTGGACCGGCTGCGCGGCCGGCGGATCGACGTCCGCTCCCCCCGGGAGGCGATGACGTTCGTGACGCTGGACGGCGCGGAACGCCGGATCGAGCCGGGGACGCTCCTGATCTGGGACGGTGAGGGGCCCGTCGCCGTGGCGGGCGTGATGGGCGGGAAGGACAGCGAGGTCGACGAAGGGACCGGGCGCGTCCTCTTCGAGAGCGCCCACTTCGCGCCGGCGTCGATCCGGAAGACCTCCAGGCGCCTGGGGCTTTCCAGCGAATCGTCGTACCGGTTCGAGCGCGGGGTCGACCCGGGCGGGACCTTGTACGCGGCGGACCGCGCGGTGTCCCTCCTTTCGCGGATCGCGACGGTGCGCGCCGCGAAGGGATCCATCGACGTCGGAGGGGGAGGCTCCTTCCTGCGGAGCGTCCGGTTCCGGCCCTCGCGGGCCGGACGCGTCGTGGGGAAGGAGTACACGGACGCGTCGTGCCGGGAGATCTTCGATCGCCTGTCGTTCCCCGTCACGGAACTCCGCCCCGGGGAATGGGAAGTGACGGTCCCTCCGCACCGGTTCGACATCGAGCGGGAGATCGACCTCGTCGAGGAGGTCGCGCGGCTATCCGGATACGACGGGATCCCGTCGACGTACCCGGTGTCGAAGGCGCCGGAATTCTCGGAGGACGACCGGTTCCAGGACCGCCTCGAACAGGCGTGCGAATACCTGCGGGGGCAAGGCTTCTCCCAGGCGGTGAACTTCTCCTTCGTGTCCGGGCGGATGTGGGAAAAGCACGCGGCGCTCCTCGGGTTCGATCCGGAAGACGCCCTGCGCCTGCGCAACCCGATCTCCGACGACACCACCGTGATGCGTCCGCACCTGCTGGCGGGGCTGCTGCGGAACGTTTCGGACAACGTCCGGCGGTTCGTGGAGGACGTGCGGCTCTTCGAGGCGGGAAACGCCTACGGGAAAGCGTACGAGAAAGGACATTACCAGGAAGCCCGCCTCGGGCTGATCCTGTGCGGCCGGCGCAACCCCCGCGGATGGTCCGGAGGCCCGGTCCCGGCGGATTTCTACGACCTGAAGGGGGTCGTGGAGTCGCTGCTGGCGCACGTCGGAGCGGGATCCCTCCACGTGGTTCCGACGCGCGCGCGCCCGTTCCTTTCGGAAGGGAAGGCGGCCGACGTGCTGCTGTCCGGCGAGACGGTCGGGTGGCTCGGCGCGGTCCGCAGGGAGCTGCTCGCCGAGTTCGATCTTCCCGGCCCCGTATTCTATGCGGAAATCCGTATTCAGGCGATCGCGTCGGTCCATGCGGCCTCCGGCTCCTATCGACCGCTTCCGAAATTCCCGCCCGTGTTCCGGGACGTGGCATGCGTTTTCCCCGCCGGGGTGCCGGTCGGCGACGTCCTGTCGATGGTGCGCGCGGTGGCGCCGGAAGTGGAGGAGGCGACCGTATTCGACATCTTCACCGGGGAAAAGATCGGGGAGGGGCGGAAAAGCGTCGCCATCCGGGTGAAGCTGCAGCCGTTCGACAGAACCTTGACGGACCCCGAGGTCCATAGTATACATACCAAGATAGTAGATTTATTGGAGAATCGGTTCGGCGGGAAGATACGAACCTCGTGAGGTCCCGGGAGGAGGCGTCATGACGAAGGCGGATCTGGTCGAGATCGTTTACGAGAAGATCGGCGGGCTCTCGAAGAAGGAGTCGCAGGATATCGTCGAGGCCATCTTCGAAACGATGAAGGCCAGCCTCAAGGAAGGGGAGAAGATCAAGATCTCCGGGTTCGGCAACTTCACTCTCCGGGACAAGCGTCCCCGCAAGGGGCGCAATCCCCAGACCGGCGACGACATCCAGATCACCGCGCGCCGCGTCCTGACGTTCCGTCCCAGCCAGATCCTCAAGTCCTTCATCAACGAAGTGAAGCCGTCGTAGACTCCCGGGAAGGCGTGGCGACCCCGCGAATCCCGGACAAGTTCTACTTCAAGATCGGTGAGGTGAGCCGGATCTTGAACGTAAAGCCGTACGTTCTCCGGTTCTGGGAAACGGAGTTCCGCCTCTCCCCCGCGAAAAACCAGTCCCAGCACCGGGTATACCGCCGCCAGGACGTGGAAACGCTCCTGGAGATCAAGCGCCTCCTGTACGATGAACGGTTCACCATCGAGGGGGCGCGGACGAAGCTGAAGGAGCTGGCCCGGGAACGTCGCCAGATGAAGCTGAAGCTGTCGGAAAATCCGTACCGAGCCGAGCTCCAACTGCTGAAAAAAGAGCTGGCCCGCATTAAAGCGATACTGAAATAAGCCAGTCCAACTTTCCGGGATAATTCAGGATTATCGGAAGGCCGGGGCGCCGCAGGGAGGAGATTGCGGATGGAACGTGGCGACCGCCCGTGGGGCTTCTACCTCGTGCTGCACGAGGACAGAGGGTACAAGGTCAAGCAGTTCGTCGTCCGGCCCGGGAAACGGTTGAGCCTGCAGCGGCACCGGCACCGGGCCGAGCATTGGCAGGTTGTCCGCGGGGAGGCGGTGGTGACGCGGGAGGGCGAGACGCTGAGGCTCTCGCCGGGGCAATCCGTGGACATCCCCCTGGGCGCCCTGCACCGCGTCGAGAGCGTGGGCAGCGAGGACCTCGTCGTGATCGAGGTGCAGATGGGGGAGTACGTCGGCGAGGACGACATCGAGCGGTTCGAGGACGACTTCGGGCGCGCGGGGGGACCGGCCACCCCCCAGAAATGACGTGACTTCGTCCCCCTCGTCCGGTAGAATCCAAATTCCACGGATCGGGACGTAGCGCAGCCTGGTAGCGCACTTGCATGGGGTGCAAGGGGCCGCCGGTTCAAGTCCGGCCGTCCCGACCAGAACGCACGAGGGGTTACGAGAGGCGCTCTCGTAGCCCCTTTTTTATGGATCCGCAGGAGAACGCACATGCCGGAAGGCGACGGCCCGGTCATTCTCGTGTCCAACGACGACGGCGTGCGGTCCGAGGGGATCGTGGCGCTCGTCGACGCGCTGAAACCCCTCGGTACGGTGTACGTCGTCGCCCCCGACCGGGAACGTTCCGCGGCCAGCCACTCCCTGACACTTTCCCACCCGTTGCGCGTCGAGAAGCTCGGGCCCCGCGTCTGGTCCGTGGACGGGACGCCCACCGACTGCGTGAACCTCGGCGTGAACGGAATCCTGCGGGGGAAGCGGATCGACCTCCTCGTCTCCGGGATCAACAAGGGGGCGAACCTCGGGGACGACATCACGTATTCCGGGACCGTCTCGGCGGCGATCGAGGGGACTCTTCTCGGCATCCCCTCCATCGCCGTGTCGCTGGTCACGCGGAGCCGGTTCCGGTTCGACGTGGCGGCGCACTATTCGCTGGAGGTGGCGAGGAAGGCGTTGCGGAAGGGGCTCCCGGGCGACACGCTCCTCAACGTGAACGTGCCCAACGCGCCGCGGGAGGAGATCCGCGGTGTGCGCGTGACCCGGCAGGGGAAACGGATCTACGGCGACCTGATCGTGGAGAAGCGGGATCCGCGGGGCCGGAAATATTACTGGATCGGGGGCGACCACCTCCGCAGCGAGGAGATCCCGGGCTCCGACCTGGAGGCGATCGAGGCGAACTTCGTCTCCATCACGCCGATCCACCTCGACCTGACGAACTACGCGGCGCTGCGGGCGCTGCGGAAGTGGACGTGGTGAGGGAGGAGCTCCTCCGCCGGCGGATGGTGCAGGAGCAGATCCGCGCCCGCGGGGTGCGCGACGAGCGGGTCCTCTCCGCCATGGAGGAGGTGCCGCGGCACCTCTTCGTTCCGCCGGGGTTGCGGGACGCCGCGTACGACGACGGGCCGCTCCCGATCGGGGACGGCCAGACGATCTCCCAGCCCTTCATCGTCGCGGAGATGACCGCGGCGCTCCGGCTCTCCGGGATCGAGAGGGTCCTCGAGGTCGGCACCGGCTCCGGCTACCAGACGGCGATCCTGTCGAGGCTGTGCCGTGAAGTGGTGACGGTGGAACGGCTGGCCGGGCTCTCCGAGGCCTCGCGGAAGCGGCTCGAGGGGCAGGGCGTCCGGAACGTCGTCTACGTGGTGGGCGACGGCTCGCTCGGCTGCCCGGAGCATTCCCCGTACGACCGGATCCTCTCCGCCGCCGCTTCCCCCGACGTTCCCCCGCCGTGGCTCGAACAGCTCGCGGAGGGGGGGATCATCGTCCTCCCGATGGGGGGGCGTCTGGAGCAGGCGCTCGCGCGCGTCACGAAGCGGGAGGGAAAGACCCGCACCGAGGTCCTCGGCGGGTGCCGGTTCGTCCCTCTCCTCGGGGCCTTCGGGTTCAAGGAGTGACGCGAATCGTGTAGAATCATCCGGTGCGGGGGGAGCGATGCCGACGAGCGAGCTGAAGAAGCGGATCCGCAACATACCGGACTTCCCGAAGAAGGGGATCCAGTTCAAGGACATCACGACCCTGCTGGCCGATCCGGCCTCGTTCCAGCAGGCCATCGACCTGATGGCGCACCGCCACTTCGCGAAGGGGATCGACGCGGTCGTGGGGATCGAGGCGCGCGGCTTCGTGATGGGAGCGGCCATGGCGTACAAGCTCGGCACGGGCGTCCTCCTCGTGCGGAAACCCGGGAAGCTGCCGCACAAGACGGTCGCCGCCAGCTACGACCTGGAGTACGGGAAGGACCGGCTGGAGATCCACGAGGACGCCGTGCGTCCGGGGATGAGGGTGATCGTGGCGGACGACGTGCTGGCGACGGGAGGGACGGTCTCTGCGGTGGCGGGCCTGCTCGACCAGCTCGGCGCGGAGATCGTGGAGTGCTGCTTCCTCGCGGAGCTGACGGACCTGCGCGGACGCGACCGGCTCAAGGGACGGAAGATCTTTTCGCTTCTGCAGTTCGACGATTGATCCCCGGCGAGGGGAGCGCGCCCCCGTAGCTCAGGCGGACAGAGCAGAGGTTTCCTAAACCTTTGGCCGGGTGTTCGAGTCACCCCGGGGGCGCCAGAAAAGGCAGGAAAGACAGGGGGTTGCGGATGACGGTCCGCAGCCCCTTTTCTTTGTAGGACGACCTTTTACGCCCCAGAATGCCCCAGGACGCACGATTATCCCTGGGAAGGGTAGGGGCCGGTCCGTTTCGGATTCCCTTATAATCCCCGCAGGTCCTGGATCCCCGTCACCGGCCGCCTGTTACCGGCAGATGTCACGATCGGTACGATCCGGCGTCTCTGGCCAACGCCTTCTCGATAAGCACACGCGGAGTGTAACGGTTTATTAGGACTGCCCGTGTATTCCCGCAATGGCAGCGCCATAGAACCGCCTTGAAAAGGTGAGTCCCGATCGGATCGACTGATTTCAAATCGTCTACCCGTCCGCATACGGGGCAGGGGATTGACTTGGAACCACAGCGGCCTGCAGCGATAGCAGAGAAAGTCATCGTCGCGCCGACGAGACCGAGACCGAGCAACAGACGGTCGCGCACTGTACGTTCTCCCTATTCCCGAAGTCCGAAAATGCGCCGCCCGAGCAGTTAGCGCCACTTGCGGATCGACAGCCTCCCCATCATAGCGGGATCTTCGGGGCATTCACGATCTGTTACAGCCAGGAGAGCCCCCTCGTCCAAAGGTCGCCGTGAAGCTGTGCCGTTCACTCGTTGGGGTTCGGATTGGTCCCTTTCGGGGAGTACCAAACAAATGGGTTTTTCCTTGCATCCGTCGCGGAACCCCCTTGCATAAGAATCACAATATGAATCGCCGTTTCCGTTGGTAACTTCTTCTTGAAGACGATGGTGCTCGCGGATGGATTCTCCCATCCTTTGCCGTATGCGGAAATAAACCCCCTCCCCGTACCCCCGCCAATATTTCGCCTCTCGTTTATCCATGATCTCCCCCTTGTCTCCAGCGAAAAAAAGAGCTGTACGGTATATCGGTATATGCGGGTCGTATCTTCAGAGGGATACCCTATACCCCACGGTCCCTGGCCGCAGGACGGGATGTGGCGTGAGGCATTCGGTAGGATGGCGGTACGCCACATCACCCACTGGATGCCGCTGCCGGAGATGACGAAGGGGTGCGTTGAGGTCTAACGAATACTGCGCTTGGATGCGATGGACCAATCGGGAAGGAGGGGGACCATACATGATAAGGTTAACGGGAACCACCTGGTCGTCGGATCCCACGGCGACCAAGGCTCCCTCGCGCATGAGCTTGCGCCCGTGGAACATCCGGTTGGGGTTGATGCCGTACCTGCGGGTGGCCCTACCTTTCGTGGTGATGCTGCAGCCAAGACCGGCCCAAAAAATTTTCCCTCCGCGGGAGGAGTGCGGGAGCCGTGCCCGGAGGGAACGAGCCCGGTTGACTTGCCGTCATCGCCGGGACATTCTGGATTCGCGAATAGTGGTGCCGCAATTGAGGGTGGAGGGATTTCGTGGGATGCGAGACGGTTCGGGAACGCAAGCCGATGATCTCGATGCAATGGTGCCGTCGTTCAGGTCACCCCGGAGGCGCCAGTTTCCTCTCCCGATCGACGAACCGTTCCACGTCCTTCCTCCGGAACCTCCACTGGTTCCCGCTCTTGTACCCCTTGAGGATTCCCCTGCGGGCCAGGTCGTTGACGGAGTCGGGGCTCAGGTCCAGAAGGATGGCAAGGTCGCGCGTCTTGAGGATCTTCGGCAGCCTCTCCGTTTCCATGGGCACCTCCGGGAGCGGCATGAAGAGAACTCATTGAAAAATAGCATACCGTTATATTAATGTAAAACGATATTTCCGGGTCAAGAACGGCAAAAAATATCCTTGTATATCAAGACATTATGAGGGGGCGCGGGTCGGGGGCGTGAGGGTGTTTCTGTATTCGATCGCGGGATTTCCTCTGCTGATTGCAGACGGCGTTCTTCTGTATGCCCTGGCGCCTCGCCTCGCGGTGCGCTTCGTCCCGGTCGAGGGGCTCCTCCTCCTTGGGGGGGCATTGACGTACGTTGCCGTGCGCCTGCTGATCCGGAAGCCCGAGAGGATGTACCTCTGGGGGCATGAACTCACGCACCTGGCGGTCGCGAAACTGTTCCTCCGGGAGGTGCACGGCTTCCACATCACCTCGAGGTCGGGGGGCAAGGTCGTCATCGACAGGACGAACGTGGCGATCGACCTCGCGCCGTACGCCGTCCCGCTCTACAACGTGCTCGCGCTGGTCCTGGCCGCGCTTTTCCGGGGGAAATCCCCGCACGTCGCGGACGCGTACCTCGGCGTCGCGGCGTTCCTCTTCACGATGCACCTGCACTTTTCGGCGGAAGGATTCCTCGATGGCCAGCCGGATGTCCGGCGCAGCGGGAGGCTTTTCTCCGCCGCCGTCGTCCTTCTGTTCCTGATGCTCTGGCTTCCTTTCCTTGCCGCCCCCGCGACGCGTGGCGGCTTCCACGGTCTGCCTTCCTTCTACGGGGACTGGGCGAGGGAGGGGATGCAGATCGCGAGAGCCCTACTTGCCAGGGGACGCGCCCTTCTGTAGGGCCGCCACGATCGAATCGGCCTCCGAAAGGAATTCCCGGACCTTCTCCGCCGCCCACGCCCCGCGAACCGTTCCGCCGCCGTCCACCAGGACCGCCGTGGGCGTCTTCTCCACGCCGAAGGGGTCGGAGGCGATGAACAGGTCGCCGCGCAGGGCGTCCAGGCCCACGGGGAAAGGGAGGGCCATTTCCCGGAGGTAGTCCCGGACGGAGCCGGCGAAGCGGCTTCCGTCCAGGTTCACGCCGATCACGCGGACCGCCGCCCCGTGACGCACCGCGAAGTCGCCGATCCCGGGCATGAGTTCCCGGCACATCGGACAGAAGACCGACCAGAAGACGACGAGGGCCGGGCGCCCGTCCCCGGGCGGGAAATGGACTTCGTTCCCGTCCACGTCCCGGAGGGAAAATCCCGGCGCCTTCTCGCCCGCCGAAAGCAACGGGCGCAAATCCCCCTCGCCCGCCAGGGAAGGGGAGGGGAGGGACGCGGACAGGAGAAGGGCGAGAACCGCCGCTCCCGCCTTCCAGGGAACGCGGGAGGTCATTCCTTGTCCTGCCGGATCTCCCGGATGACTTCCGCGATCTTGTCCTGGGTGGCCCAGTAGTAGTTCGCCTCCGCGAACCGCACGATCCCCTTTTTGTCGAGGATGACGCTCGTGGGGAGCGCGTTGATGCAGAAGCCGTTCCACGCGTCGAGGTTCCGATCGAGGAGGACCGGGAAATCGATCTTCCACTCCTTCAGGGCCCGCTGGATGCGTTCGACGTGCGCCCGGGAGATGTTCTGGCTCTCCTGGTTGATGGCGAGCACGACGATGTCCCCGCTCGTCTTGTAGACGCCCTGGAGGAAGGTGAGCTCCTCCTCGCACCGGGGGCACCACGAGGCCCAGAACGCCAGCAGGACGATTTTTCCCTTGAAGGAGCCGATGGAGACGCTCTGGCCGTCGATGCCCGGGAGCGTCACCTCCGGGACGGGTTTCCCGACATCTACGCACAGCGCGGACGCCGTCCCGGGCAGGAGGGCAAACAGCGCGGCGGCGAGGACGAGGTGACGGAGGAGTCCTGGCATGCGGGAGAATCTCCTTTCGCCGGGGAGATGGCAAACAAGGAGATGCTACGGAAATCCATCCCGGGAATAAAGCATTTTCTTGCGGCATTCCGGCGATTCCACGTAAACTTTTTTCCCGATATTCCGTTAAGTCCTGTGATGGATCGGAACCGGTCCGCCGGAGAAGGCGGGACAATGGGCAGGGAGGGGCTGCGCGCCCGTTTCGGGGAAGCGGTCCTCGTCGCCGTTCTCGTCGCCAATTTCGCGTACGGTGCCACGCTGCTGGTGGCGCTCCGGGCGGACATGGCGCAGGACATCCTGGAGGTCGAGAGCACCCGCGTTTCCGCGAAGGTCGGGGAATACCTCTGGGGGAAAATCGTCCTCTTCACGGCGACGGTCGGGGAGGACGGGCGGTTCCGGTCGGGGCAGGGGATTCCGCCGGGGGTCTCCGCCGCCCCTTCCCTGCGGGACAGGCTGCCGTCGGAGTCGAGGTTCCGTCGGGTGAGGTCCGGGACCGGGGAGTGGCTGCCCGTGTTCGTCGGGATCCCCGAGGAGGGACCGACCCGCGGGAACGTCCTTCCGGTGGCGTTCCAGGCTGCCCGGGAGAGTGCCGGCGAGAGGTTCGTGACTGGGGCCGTCTCGTTGGGGGACCTCGCGGGGTATTTCGAGGAGCAGCGGAAACACGGGATCCATTGCCGCCTCGTCGATGCGGCGGGAAACCACCTCTTCGGCGAGCGGGTGACCATCCCCCAGGGGGCCGGAAGGTTTGTCGGCACGGCTCCGATCCTGGAAGGGGTGATCCCCGGCGGATGGTCCCTCCAGCTTTACATTCCCGGCGTCTCCGCACGGCTGCCCATCCTCCCGCAAGCCTTTCTCGCGTGCCTCATCCTCGGGAACGCGCTCACCCTCCTGTTCCTGAGGAAACGGTTCCTCGTCCCGCACCGTTTTGCGATGCGGTCGATTCTGGAGGCGCTGGGGGAACACGGGGAAACCCTTTCATCCCGCATGGAACCCGTCTCCGTCGCGGAGAAGGTGAAAACCCGCCTCGGACGATACCGCGGCGAGGTAGAGCAGGAGAGGCTCCGCCTTTCGGAAGGTGCGGAGCGGCGGGTCGCGGAAATGGCGCAGGTGCAACAGAACCTGGTCCTCCACCACAAGATCACCAAGCGGATGCTCCAGGCGCGTGAGGTCGGGGAGGTGTTCGAGGCGCTCCTCGCGGGGATCTCGGAAGGGTACGGCTTCCAGGGGGCGATCGCCGGAATAATTTCGAGGGACGGCCACATGACATTCTCCGGGGAGATGGACGGCGGAACCGGGGCCTTCGTCCGGATTCCGATGTGGGATCCCCGTTCCCTCGTCGCGAGGACGTTCTGGGCAGGGAGCAACGCCCTCGTTCCATCCCCGCAGGAGACCCACCATCTCCCGGAGGAGGAGGGTGTCCTCGGGACCGCGTCCGCTTATATAATGCCCGTCATGAGGACGCTGAAGACCCGCTGCGCGGAGATCCGGAATTGCGGGGACCGATCCTGTCCCTCTTTTGCCTCGGAGAACCTGCGGTGCTGGATGCGGCAGGTGCCTTTCGCGGCGTTCCATCCCGCTTCCGATCCCGAGTCGTTCCGGGAGGGGGTCCTCGAATGTATCGGGTGCGAGGTGTTCCCGACCGCCGGGGTGGTCGTCGTGCGGGAAACGCCCGGAGGGAAGGCCATCAGCCGGGAGAGCGCCCAATCCATTGCAAGCCTGTCCTCGGAAGCGTCCCTCGCGATGGAGGTCGTCGCCCTCTACGATCACATGAAGATCATGTCTGTAACAGATGGATTGACTGGACTTTATAACCATAGAGAATTCTACCAAGCGCTCCGCAGGGAACTGGAGCGTGCGCGAAGGTATCGGCACACCCTCTCCCTGTTGATCATAGACGTCGACGATTTCAAGCTGTTCAACGATCGGTACGGGCACCCCGCCGGGGACAGCGCCCTCCGCAGGGTGGCGGAACTGCTCAAGAGGTGTGCGCGGACCACGGACATCCTCTCGCGGTACGGGGGAGAGGAGTTTGCGGTCATACTCCCCGAGTCCACGCCGGCCGGCGCCCTGATGGTAGCGGAGCGCATGAAGACCGAAGTCGGAGGATACAACTTCATTACAAGCTCGAAATATCCGGTTCATCTTACTGTATCTATAGGGATATATTCAACGGAAGATGGTGGAGTTTCGGAGGACCAGATGGTGTCCCTCGCGGACGAGGCGGCGTACCTCGCCAAGAAATCCGGGAAGAACCGCGTCGTCGTGAAGGCGATTGCCTGACATGCGGAACGGGGAAGATTTCGGAAGCCGCTTCAAGACGGCCGTGGAGAGGAATTTCGACCAGAGCGCCCTGGTCTACGACCGGTTCGAGGAAAAGCATCACCTGTTTGAAACCCTTACGATACGACAGCTCGAGCTGATCGAGCCGTCCCGCCCCGAAAGGATCCTGGACGTGGGTTGCGGGACGGGGATTTCCACGCTCGCGCTGCAGAAAGCGCTCGCCGCCCGTTCACCGAACATATACGCCCTCGACATCAGCGAACCGATGCTCCTGAGGGCGCGGGAGCGGTGTCGCGACATCGCCGGGGTCTATTTCGTCCGGGGTGACGCGGAGCGCCTTTCGGACTATTTCCGGGAGGCGTTCGACGCCGTTTTCTACACCGCCTCGGTGTTCCTCCTTCCGCGGTTCTGCGATTCCATCCGGCAGGCGAGCCGCCTCCTGGTCCCGGGAGGGGTGCTTTCGATCAGTTTCTATTCCGGGCTGTTCGACATCCGGCAGGAGGAGGCCCTGCGGAAGGCGTTCCCCGATCTGAAATACCAGTACGGGGCGGTTTCTTTCGGAGAGCTCGAGTCGTGCATGGATTCGATACCCGAGCTGAAAACAATCCAGGTGGATTACCGTTTCGAGGTGAGCCAGGAGTTCCTGTTTGATTTTCTTTCGATCCCGGCGCAGTCGGCGGGGCTGTTTCCGAAATTGTCGTACCTCGAGCGGATACCGAAGGTGCGGGAAATCTGCGATGGCCTGGTGGAGAAGGTGAGCCCGGTCTTCATGGGGTGGAAGTTCCTGATCGCGAGGAAGCGGTAGCGCCGCCTGTTTCTTGCTCCGGGTAATTTGACATAATATATATTACCGGACGTGACAAGCGATTGAGTGAATTGTGAAAATGAAAAATAAATACATAAAGCCATTAGTATTTGCTGTAACAATTATTTTCACAATAATATTTACATTAAATTACTTGCAAGTAGACAATTCCATTACAGAAGAAGATAAGATATACATAGGAAAAATACTACAAGAAAAGAAAGTTACATTTACTTCCAGGCCAACAAGATACGAAGAAGAAATAGAATTAATAATGAAAATTCAAAATACCGTTCTTGAAGTAGCACATGATAACATTGGCATACCTTATAATTCGCCCAGAGAACCCAAAGATTTATATTTATTAAAGAGTGGTCTTTGTTATGACAGGAGTAGATCAATAGAGAAGATATCTCGATATCTTGGATTTAAAACACGACATATATCAATTTACTCTACAGAAAATACACATTCCCCCTTTCAATCGCTTATAACACCAAAAATATCTTCACATGCTGTTACAGAAGTACTTACATTAAAAGGGTGGATAGTTGTGGATTCGAACGTTTATTGGATATCGTTAGACGGACAAGGAAATCCGGTGTCTATTGAACAAATACAATCTAAAAAAAATAATAGAATTATTTCATGGGCAAAGCCTCTTCCGAATGATATTTATAAAAAGCCCTTTACGTTTATTTATGGTTTATATTCCCGGCATGGACGTTTTTATCATCCATACAATTTTGTACCGGATATAAACTATAAGGAATTGATGCAAAATATTCTGTAAAACGCCTATTAGTGCGATCAACTCGACAAAGATTCCACTTCCAACTTGAAAGATCGGATAGTTTGCCCGAATATTACAAACATGCGAATGCTCAGTGTATATATATTACAAGACGTTACGGGGATTGGCGGGGATCGCGGTCAAGCCTCCCACATCCGCTCGTTGTAGTCCGTCCCCGGCAACTCCGCCGAAAACGTCCCGTACAGCGGCCACCGTTCCCCCATGTGTCCTTGCGGTTGGATCGACAGGAAGAAATCCAGCCGGTCGTCAGAGTTGCACGAAAGCGATTCGAACGGAATGGAGATCTCCAGGACCTTTTGAAAGGAAGAAAGGATGCCTCCTCCGGAAATCCCTTGTGGACCCCCGGTTTCCTCGTGCGATTCGCCGATTTCCCGGAATATGGTCTTAAGGGACGGGTTCTTCAGGTCCAGCGACGAGTGAATCAGCCGGTTCTTCAAGGGGAACACGATTTCCAGGTCGATGGAAGAACTGTTTTCCGTCGCGACCGGGTCCAGGTCAAAACGGAAAAATATTTCCCTTTCGTTAAAACCGTAATAAAAACAATCCAGTAGAATGTGACCGGCACGGTGCATGGCGCCGAATTCCGGATTCGGGACATGCTTCGTCGCTGAACTCCATTCAAAATACGACGTCACGAGCCCGTCGACCTTGGGGTGGATGTAGGATCGGGGAGACGGGATGAAATTCTTCCCGGTCGGCAGGCGCTCGGTACGGATGATCGGGATGTCAAGGGAATCCGGGGGATCGATCCCCAGCGCCGCGTAAGCGGCCTTCACATTGTGCCGGAACAATCGGTCGAATTCCGGCCCGTGCGGGGTGAAATGGTCGTCGCCGTACCACCAGCACCAGTCCGATCCTTCGGCTACGTGCAGGAACTCCTCCGCCTTTCTCAATTCCGGGGTCATCTCTTTGCCCTGGCCCCTGGCGGAGTCCGCGCGCCGTTGCCAGAGCGACCTCGCGCGGGAAAGCATGTCCCATGCAGCATGGTCTTCGGTGTGTCCGATCCAGATGTGGAAAGTCCCGTCAATCCAGGATCCGGTCGGGATAGTGGGAAGTTCCTTCATGGATCCAAAGTTTTCAAGCGCGGAGGAGAAAGTGACGCATTCTATATTTGGCTTCAGTTGCTGCAATTTCCCCATCAATAATCGCAAAAAAAGTTCGCCCGAATCGTGGAAATATTCCCACGCGTTTTCGCCATCCAGAATCACAGGTATTATCGGATCGTTTTGGCGAAATGAGGATTTATCGGTTGATAACTTATTGTAAATCTTCTTGATATTATGTATGAAATTGTTCGCTGCATCGTGTGCGTCCCAACGGGAATATTCGAAACCGATGAGGTCGGAGAGGCGGTGGTCCCGGAAAAACACGGGAATGGCGCCGGCGGGGGTGTTCGCCGCGTAGGGGCGATAGAACCACATCGGCTCGACAGGTACCCCGTCGGAATCCCTCGCGATG
>DASWBR010000122.1:0-3657 GCA_036390495.1 Candidatus Deferrimicrobiaceae bacterium
TTCATGACGGTCTTCGACGCCGCCACCGAGACGATCAAGCAGGGCGGCACGCGCCGGGGCGCCAACATGGGGATCCTGCGGGTGGACCACCCCGACATCCTCGACTTCATCACCTGCAAGGCCCAGACGAACCGGCTGAACAACTTCAACATCTCCGTCGCCCTGACCGAGGAGTTCATGAAGGCGGTGGAGGCCGACGAGGAGTACAGCCTGGTGAACCCCCACTCCCGGGAGGTCACGGCGCGTCTCAAGGCCCGGGAGGTGTTCGAGCGGATCGTGGACTCCTCCTGGCGGAACGGGGAGCCCGGGATCATCTTCATCGACCGGATCAACCGGGACAACCCCACGCCCCGGATCGGGGCGATCGAGAGCACGAACCCGTGCGGCGAGCAGCCACTGCTCCCCTACGAGAGCTGCAACCTGGGTTCCGTCAACCTGGCGAACGCGATCTCCAAGGAGGACGGCCACGTCCGGATCGACTACGAAAAGCTCCGGGCCGTGGTGCACGCCTCGGTCCGGTTCCTCGACAACGTGATCGACATGAACAACTACCCCCTCAACGAGATCCGCCAGATGACGATGGGAAACCGCAAGATCGGGCTGGGCGTGATGGGGTTCGCGGACATGCTGATCCGCCTCGGGATCCCGTACGACTCGGACGAGGCGCTGGCGGTGGGGCAGGAGGTGATGAGCTTCGTCCAGGAGGAGTCCACGGCGGCATCCTGCAACCTCGCCCGCGAGCGGGGCTCCTTCCCCAACTACCAGGTCAGCGCCTTCCCCGAGCGGGGCGGCGTGCCGCGGCGGAACGCCACCACGACGACCATCGCCCCCACCGGGACGATCAGCATCATCGCGGGCGTCTCCAGCGGCATCGAGCCGATCTTCGCCCTCTCGTTCATCCGCAACGTGATGGACAACGACCACCTCGTGGAGGTCCACCCCCTCTTCGACGCGGAGATGCGGCGGCGGGGGCTCTACGCCGTGGAACTCATGAAGGAGATCTCGAAGAAAGGGTCCCTCCGGCACGTGGAGGGGATCCCCGAGGACGTGGCGCGGGTCTACGTCACGGCCCACGACATCTCCCCCGAGGCGCACCTCCGGATGCAGGCGGCCTTCCAGAAGTACACGGACAACGCCGTCTCCAAGACGGTGAACTTCCCGTCCGAGGCAACGCGGGAGGACATCCGCAAGGTCTTCGTCCTCGCCTACCGCCTCGGCTGCAAGGGCGTCACGGTCTACCGGGACAGGAGCCGGGAGGAGCAGGTCCTGAACATCGGGGAGGTGAACCGGAAGGAGGGGGAGGCGGCCCCCCCGCCCGAGCCGGCTCCGTTCGTCGCCCCCCGCCCCCGCCCGGACACGCTGATCGGCGTGACGAAGGAGATCAAGACCAGCTGCGGGAAGCTCTACGTCACGATCAACCGCGACGAGAAGGGGATCTTCGAGGTCTTCAACCAGATGGGGAAGGCGGGCGGTTGCGCCGCGTCCCAGTCGGAGGCGATCGGGCGGCTGGTCTCCCTCGCCCTGCGCTCCGGCGTCCAGCCCGAGAACATCATCAAGCAGCTGAAGGGGATCTCCTGCCACCTCCCCTCCTGGGGCGGCAACGGGGGGAAGATCCTCTCGTGCGCGGACGCCGTGTCGAAGGCCATCGAGTGGTACCTGGAGAACTTCGAGGCGATGTTCCCCGGCGTCCCGAAACCCGGCGCGGCCGCCGCCCCCGCCAAGGCGGCGAAGCGGCCGGCCCTCCCGGACGACGAGGAGGAAATCGCCCGCGGCGCGTGCCCCGACTGCGGCAGCCAGGTCGAGCGGCAGGAGGGGTGCCTGAAGTGCCGCTCCTGCGGCTTCTCGGAGTGCTGAGGCCTTACCTTTCCGTGGCGGGGGACACTCTTCACCAAACCCGGGGGTAAACCAAAATCGAAGAGTGTCCCCCTAAACGCGCTCCTTTTCTGACGTTCGAGGGTGTTGAAGGCTCCGGGAAGACCACCCAGATCCGTCACCTGTCGTCCGACCTCGCCGCGAAGGGCATCCCCCACCTCGTCACCCGCGAACCCGGCGGAACCCCGCTGGCCGACGAGATCCGCGAGCTCCTCCTCTCCCCCCGCGAGGAACCGGTGTTCCCCGAGACGGAGCTGCTGCTGTACGGGGCGGCCCGCGCCCAGCACGTCCGCGGCTTCATCCTTCCCGCCCTCGCGGCCGGGCGGGCGGTGCTGTGCGACCGGTTCGGCGACGCCACCGCGGCGTACCAGGCGCACGCGCGGGGGATCCCCGCGGAGCCGGTGGAGTGGATGAACCGGTTCGCCGCCGGCGGCCTCGCCCCGGATCTGACCCTCCTGTTCGACCTCCCCCCCGAGACCGGGTTCTCCCGCATCGGGAAGCGGGCCCGCCCCGCCGACCGGATGGAGCGCGAATCCCTCGCTTTCCACCGCGCCGTCCGCGACGGATACCTCCGCATCCTCGAGCGGAACCCGGACCGGATCGTCCGCATCGACGCCGCCCTCCCGGAAGAGGCGGTGCGCGCCCGGGTACGCGAGGCGGTGGCCGCCCGGTTCGGATGGTAGAAACCCTCGATACCGTCCGTGGCCAGGAGCGCGCCGTCTCGCTCCTGAGGCGGTACCTCGCCGCCGGGACGACGCCCAGCGGACTCCTCTTCGCCGGCGAGGAGGGAGTGGGAAAGGAGAAAACCGCCCGCGCCTTCGTCTCCGCCCTCCTCTGCCGCGCGCCGGGTGCGGGCGGCGCCTGCGGCGCCTGCCCGGACTGCCGGCTCCTGGGATCCGGCGGCCACCCCAACCTGCTCCACATCGTCCCGGAAACGCATTTCCTGCGGATCGACGAGGTCCGGTCGCTGAAGGAGGAACTGTCGCTCAAGGCGTTCTCCGACCGGCCCCGGGTGGCCCTCCTCGTCCCCGCGGACCGGATGACGACGCAGGCCGCCAACGCGCTGCTGAAGACCCTCGAGGAGCCGCCGCCGGGGACGCACCTGCTGCTGATCGCCCACCGCGTCTCGCAGGTCATGCCGACGATCGTCTCCCGGTGCCAGAGAATCCCGTTCTTCCCGCTGGCCGCGGAAACCGTCGGGGAGATCCTCGCCGGCCTCCCGGAGGCGGCCGGCCGAACCGGGGGGGAGATCCGGCTGGCCGCCGGGCTCTCCGGGGGATCCCCCGGGCGCGCGCTCGCGATCCTCCCGGAACTTGCAGACGAACGGGGAACCTGGCTCTCCCTCCTCGCGGATCCTTCCCCCCGGCAGGCGATCGCGTTCGCCGAAACGTGGAAGGCCGGGGGGGACACGCCAGGCCGCATGGCGGCGCCGCTCTCCCTGGCGCGGGACCTGTCCCTCTTATCTTCCGGGGGAGGAGCGGATATAATGAACGATGACCTTCGGGCCACCCTGGAATCGCTGGCGTCCCGCCCCCCCGCGGGGGGGTGGGACGCCGCGTTCCGGGCGCTCCTGGCGGTCTCCCGCATGCCTCCCCAGCCGCAGAAGCGGCTGGCGCTGGAGGCGTTTTTCTTCGGACTGCACGGGAAGGGATGAGAGTTCCGAATGGACATCGCAGGGATACGCCTCCGGGGCGTGTGCAAGACGTTCCACTTCGACTGCACGGGTGTGTCCGTGCGGAAGGGCGACTTCGCCGTGGTCCAGACCGAGCGCGGCGTCGCCCTCGG
>DASWBR010000123.1:0-1759 GCA_036390495.1 Candidatus Deferrimicrobiaceae bacterium
GTTTGCCAGGGGATAGGGAAAATGGCAGAATCTCCCTGAAGATTTCCGGCGGACCTTCCGATAATGGGAATCGGCATCATGCGGTCGGCTGCTGCGGACAATACCTGCCCGGACGGTCGGGCATATCGGGAAAGGAGCTACCGTTGAAACGATCCCGGCACACCCGCCAGCGGGGGGTCATCCTCGAAATCCTCCGCTCGGATCTCGTGCACCTCACCGCCGAGGAGGTCTACCACAAGGCGCGGAAGACGCTGCCGAGCATCAGCCTGGGCACCGTTTACCGGAACCTGAACTTTCTCTGCGGACAGGGACTTGCGCGGGAAGTCCGCAGCGGCGAATCCGGCAGCGCCCGGTTCGAGGCGGCGAGGGATCCGCACGCCCATTTCCACTGCCGGGCGTGCCAGGAGGTGCGGGACATCCCGTTCCCGGAAGGGCTGAGGGAGACCCGGTGGGAGAGCGTGGGGCCCATCGCCGCAGTTTCCCGCCTGGACCTCCACGTGGTCGGCGAGTGCGCCGGCTGCTCCCCGGCGCCGTAGCAGGCCGTCCCACCGGACAAGAAAAAGCCCGCGGGGATCTTCCCCGCGGGCTTCTCTTTTCCGTCTCCCCGTCCGGTCAGCCGGGCTTCCGGAAGATCTCCAGGTCGATGGCGATCTCGACCTCGTCGCCCACCGCGACGCCGCCGGCCTCCAGCATCTTCTGCCAGGTGAGGCCGAAATCCTTCCGGTTGATCTTCGTCGTGGCCGAACCCCCGACCCGGGTGTACCCCTGCATGTCCTTGATCGCGGGCGTCGGCCCCTCGATGTCGAGGACGGCCTCCTTCGTCACCCCCTTGATGGTCAGGTCGCCGGTCATCTTCAGCTTCCCGTCCCCGGCCTTCTCCACCTTCCTCGACTTGTAGGTGATGGTCGGGTATTTCGCCACGTCGAGGAAGTCCGGGCTCCGGAGGTGCTCGTCCCGCTTTGCCACGCGGGTGTTGATCGACGCCGCCTCGATCGTGATGTCCGCCGTCGATTTCGTGACGTCCGACTCGTCGTAGACGACCTTCCCCGAGACCTTCTCGAAATCCCCGCGGACGGAAGATACCATCAGGTGGCGCACCTTGAATTGCACGCCGGTGTGCGCCGGATCGAATTCCCAGGGGGCCGACAGCGCAATACCGGGAACCGCAAGACAAAGGACCGCAGCGACAATCGCCGTTCTACGCATAACCTCCTCCTCGCCGACCGCCGTCGGCTGTTTGCCGGATGTAGAAAACAACATAGAGATTCCCCGCTCCACGGGGTGGTTGCGAGAACGGGAAAATTTCCTGTCTGCCCGGACCGACCCGAAACGGATGAAGATTCCCCCTGCTCCTTCCGATACAGGAAGGACGGGCAGGCCTCGCGCGAGGCTGCGGGCCGCCCGGAACGGAAGAGGTGGAACGCGCATGCTGCCGCCGATACTCGCCGCCCTGGCCATCCTGCTCCTCGGCTTCGCCGCCGGCGCCGTGGCCGGGGTCCTGTGGTCCCGCCTGTCCCCGGGCATGCCCCGGAAGGACGAGGAGGGGAGCCGGACCGGTCCCGCCGTCCCGCCGGAGGAGGGGCGCACGCGGCAGGCAGCCCCATCGGGGCAGGAAGCGGAAGAGGAGCGCGCCCGCCTGGCGATGGCGGTGGAGCAGGCCGGCGAGTCGATCGTCGTGACCGACGCGGACGGAGCGATCCGGTACGTCAATCCCGCCTTCGAGCGGGTCACCGGCTACCGGCGAAACGAGGTCCTGGGG
>DASWBR010000124.1:0-4982 GCA_036390495.1 Candidatus Deferrimicrobiaceae bacterium
GTCCACGTCGAGCGCCGTGACGCGCGCGCCGATCCCGACGGCGATGCGGGCGGCGGAGCGCCCCGCCACCCCCGCGCCGAGGATGCAAACGTCACCCGGCGGGGCACCTCCGGCGCCGGACAGCAATACACCGCGCCCCCCGCAAGCCTTCTCGAGCCCGCGCGCGCCGACCTGGATGGAGAGGATCCCCGCCACCTCGCTCATCGGGCGCAGGATGGGGAGGACCCCTTCCGCGGTCACCGTTTCGTACGCCACAGAGGTGACGCGGCGGGCAAGGAGCTCCCTCGTCAGTTCGGGGAACGCCGCCAGGTGCAGGAAGGTGAACAGCGCGGACGACGCGGAGAGGAGGCGGAACTCCTGGGGAACGGGTTCCTTGACCTTCACGACCAGGTCGGCAGCCCAGGCTTCGGAGGCGTCCGGGACGACGCGCGCCCCGGCCCCGAGATACTCCCCGTCCGTGAACCCGCTTGCTTCCCCGGCGCCCGTCTCGACGACGATGTCCACGCCCGCCGCCCGAAGGGCAAGCGCCCCTGCGGGCGTCAGGGCCACCCTGTTCTCGCCGGATTTGATCTCCCGCGGGACGCCGATGCGCAACACAGCCACCCCGTTACGACCCCGCGAATTATCTGCGTGCCCGTCCCTCTGCGGTCCGGGCGTCGGGAACGGTCAGACCTTGCGGACGTTTGCCGCCTTCTTCCCCTTCGGGCCCGAGGTCACCTCGAACTCGACCTTCTGCCCTTCGGCGAGGGTGCGGAACCCGTCGCCCTTGATCTCGCTGAAATGGACGAAGATGTCCTCCCCGCCCTCCTCCGTGATGAAGCCGAAACCCTTCGCGTCGTTGAACCACTTCACCGTGCCAGTCGCCATCCGAAACGCTCCTTCGCCGGCCTCGCGGGCCACAATCTGGTTTGTCCGGGACACATCCTATAAGGAAACGGACCGCCGGGTCAATACGCGGTTCCGCAAATTGCGCCTTTTTGCAACGGCGTCCCGTATGTCGCATCCAATGAAATACCTGCAAGATGGCCCGCGGCACCGTGGCAGAAGCCCGCCAAAGGAGCTCCCGATGACCGATCCGACGGCACCGACCGGACAATCCTGGCCTCTGGGCGTCCCGCCCACCCTTGGAACCCCCCTGCCCTCCCGGATGCGGGCCCTGACGATCCGCCGGGACCGGTACGGGCCACCTTCTCTCTCCGTGCGGTGCGAGTTCGTCCCCGCCCCGCGCCTGAAAATCACCGATTCGAAGCGGGTCCTCGTGTCCCTCCTAGCCTCCGGCCCCAACTTCAACACGAACTTCGCCGCGCTCGGCCTTCCCGTGCCGGTCTTCGGGAAGGGAGACCCGGCCTCCGTGCACATCCCCGGGAGCGACGCCCTCGGGATCGTCGTGGACGCGGGCCCCGGCGTCTCGTCGGTCAAGGTGGGGCAGGCCGTCATCCTCGACTCGTGGACCGGACGCAACATCCGGGGGTACGAAACCCACGACGGCTTCAATGCCCAGTTCGCCATCGTCGACGAGGAGCGGGCGATCCCGGTGACGGGCGCCCTCCGGGGACACACCCCCGAACGGCTGGCGGCGATGCTCCTCGCCTACGGGACGGCGTATCGCGCCGTGGTCGAGAGGCTGGCTGTCCGTCCCGGCGACTCGGTCCTCGTCATGGGGGGAGGAAAGGGGACGAGTTTCGCGGGAGCGCAGATCGCCAAGGCCCTCGGAGCGACGATCGTCCTGGTCGGCTCGAACCCCGTCCTGGCCCGGGACCTGATCGGCCGCGGGATGGCGGACGCCTTCGTCGACCGCAGGTCGTTCCCTCCGGAGGTGTTCGGGGTCCTTGACCCGCGCCTGACGCCGGAAGAGTGGGAGGGGCGGACGGAGCCGTTTCGCCGCGCCGTGTTCTCCGCGAACGGCGGACGCCCCGTGGACGCGGTGTTCGAGCACACGGGCGGCGAGAACTTCCCGCTGCTGGTGTCGGTTCTGGCGCCTGGAGGGACTCTCGCTTTCTTCGGCGCGACGGGGAGGGGGCTCAAGGGAGAGTACAAGGAGACGTTCTTCCACGGGGGACGCCGCTTCGTGATGGACGCCCGGTGGGTGTGGATGCGGCAGAAGCAGGTCCTCTTCCGCACCGGACGGCCCGACGCGATGTTCGACGAGATCGGCCTCCCACCCGGCCGCCGCGTCCTCGTGTGGGGGGCGGACCGGTCGGCCCTGGAGTTCGTCCGGGCGGCGAAGGCCCGCGCGGCGGAAGTCGTCGTGGTCGCCTCGCGGGCCCGCGAGAAGCGTGGGCTGGCCGCCCTGGAGAAGATGGGGGTCCCGTCGTCCTGCGTCATCGACCGGGACGGCCTGACCCTGCCGGAGGACATGCCGGATCCGTTGACTCCGGAAGGGGGGATGAACCCGGCGTACGCGTCCGGCTTCATGCGGCACGCGCAGGCACTGGGGAAGGCCATCTGGAAGGTCTGGGGCCCTCGGGTGAGCCCCGACGTGGTCGTGGATCGCACCGACCAGGGCACCCTGCACTTCAGCACGTTCGTCGCCCGCGACTTCGACGAGAGGGACGTGTTCCCGTGCGGAACCGTCCTGCTGCGGGGAAAGGGCGAACTCTCCATCCGGGGCTCCCACATGTATTGCGCGGCGCAGGCGGCCGAGGTGGTCCGTCTCCTTTCCGCGGGAAGGATCGTGATGGACCAGGAGGACCTCGAAATCACCGACCTCGCGGGCCTTCCGGGCCTTCAGCAGCAGATGCTGGACGGGACGTTGCGCAGACCGAAGGGTGTCGCCCTCGTCCAGGCGGATCGCCCCGGCCGGGCGATCGGGGAGTACGAGGAGGCGTTCCGGGGGGAAGCCGTCCAGCCGGCCGAACCCGCCGCGCACCGGTACCTCGACGTCCGCCTCCTGGAGGACGTGGCGGTGGTCACGGTCACCCGCCCCGAGGCCCTGAACGCCCTCAGCGAGCCGCTGCTCTCGCAGCTCGGGGCGCTGGTGCGGGAGGTCGCCACCCTCGGCACGATCCGGGGGCGGGCGGTCCGGGCGATCGTCCTCACCGGCGCGGGGCGTTCCTTCGTGGCCGGCGCGGACGTGAACGAGTTCCACGGGAGCACGGCGGACGCGATCGGGGACCTCGCCTGGAAGAACATCTCCGTATTCTCCGAGCTGGAGGGGTTGCCCGTTCCGGTGGTCGCCCTGGTCGACGGCTTCGCCCTCGGCGGCGGGAACGAACTCGCCATGAGCTCCCATTACCGGATCGTCACCGAGAACGCCCTCCTCGGCCAGCCGGAGGTGAAGCTCGGCATCATTCCGGGGTACGGCGGGATGCAGCGACTTCCCCGGCTGGTCGGCCCGGAACGCGCGGCGGACCTGTGCGTCAACGGAGAGCCGGTGGACGGGCACACCGCCGTGGCCAACGGCCTTGCGGACGAGTTCGCCCCTTCCGCCTCGGCGCTCCCGAGGGCCGTCGCGGCCGCCCGCGACTTCGCGGCGGGGAGGTCGCCCTTCCCCCGGCGGGAGTGGGACGCCCTCGCCGAGGGGCAGAAGGAAGAGCTCTCGCGCCTGTTCGCCCGTCCGGAAGTCCTCGCCATCCTGGACGCCCCGACGCCGGGAAAGGAGGACGCGGGGAACCTCCGTGCCGCGCGCCTCGCCGCGGCCCGGGACGCCCTGCGGGCCATGCGGTACGGGTACGAGCGCGGCTTCGCGGAAGGGTTGCGCAACGACGCCCGCGTCTTCGGGGCGGTCGCAGCCTCCCCCGGAGGCCAGGAGTGGGTCGGCCGGTTCCTCGCGAAGGACCCCGCCCAGTCCACCCTGCTGACCCTTCTTCCGGACGTGGAGTCGGACGATCCCCCGATCACGAAGAAGGCGCCGGGCGACCGTCCCATCTCCTTCCAGGAGATCCGGGAGATCGCATCGACGCTGAAGGAGAAGATCCGCTCCGGCGGCGTATCTCCCCTCCCCAGGAAGATCCTGAACGAGGTCGTGACGCTCCTGGGGGAGCGCCCCGCCCCGGAGATCCTCCGCGAGGTCGACCCGGAACGCGCGGACGGAGTGAACCGGAAAATCGGCTCGCTCCTTTCGCGGGGGAAAATCGCGGTGCGGGTCGTCGACCTGGGGGATGACGAGGGGTACCGCCGCGAGAACGCCCGCCCCACCTGCGAGGTGCTCCTGGTCGAGAAGGACGGGGAAGTTGTCTGGGAGGGGAAGAAGCGGTACAGCGCGGAGAAAGGGGATTCCCCGCGGATCTTCCTGCCGAAGGCGTTCCTCGAGCGGAACGCGTCCCGTCCCCACGTCGTGTACCAGGCGATCGTCCATCCCGTCCTCGAGTGGGTTTTCGGGTACCCCCACATGGTCGCGGTTCTCTGCGAGTCGGGCTTCAACTCTCCGGATTCCGCGGGAGGAGCCGGCGCGCTCTCGGACCTGAACCGGTACATCGCGGAACGTGCCGGGGCGGACCGCGACTTCGCCTATTTCGACCGGATCCTCGGGGACACCTACGAACCCGACGATTTCCGGAAGGAGGAGCTGTCGAACTTCTTCGGGGGGGACGAGGAGAAGGTCCACAAGGTCCTTTCCCGGGCCCGGGAGATGGGGTCCCGGTACCGGGAAGCCGTGACGGAGGCCCGGGAAGTTGCCCGGGGGGAGATCGCCCGGGAACGTCTTTCGAAAGGCCGGGACTCCCTCGGGGAGGGGGACGCGGACCGGGCCCTTCAGATGCTGCGGGACCTCGTGTCCTCGACCGAGACGCCGGAACCGTTCCGAGGTGAGGCGGCGGGCCTGCTCGCCGTGGCGATCCGGTCGTACGCCCTCGGCGCGGACCCGGAATTCGAGGGCCTCTCGATGGCGAACGGGGGGGTGACAGCGGAACCGTGGTCCGGCGCGAAGGCGCGGGAGCTCGCGGGGCTGCTCACGCAAGCCCTGGACCTCGCCCGGCGGCACGTCGAAGGCGCGGGAGCGACGGACACCGTCGCGGGCGGTCCAGTGCCCCGCATGGTCCACG
>DASWBR010000125.1:0-14766 GCA_036390495.1 Candidatus Deferrimicrobiaceae bacterium
ACGAGGATGACGGGCAACTCCCGCTCGAGGGCCTTCTTCAGCACGAAGCGGGTCTGCGGCAGGGGCCCCTCGGAGGCGTCCACCAGCAGCAGGACGCCGTCCACCATCATCAGCGTCCGCTCGACCTCCCCGCCGAAGTCCGCGTGGCCCGGGGTGTCCACGATGTTGATCTTGACCCCCCGGTAGACCACGGCGGTGTTCTTCGCCATGATCGTGATCCCTTTCTCCCGCTCCAGGTCGATCGAGTCCATCACGCGGTCGGGGACGGCCTGGTGCTCGCGGAAGATGCCGCTCTGCTTCAGCATCGCGTCGACCAGGGTGGTCTTCCCGTGGTCGACGTGGGCGATGATCGCGACGTTGCGGATGTCGGAGGGGGACGGCTTCAAGGGGAAAGGAACTACGCGAACGAGCGCGCGAAGAGATCCCGGATCGCCTTCCGGCCGTTCTCCTCGAGGAAGCGGGTCCCGGTGCCGGTGAACCGGGGGTTGCCGATCCGGATTTCCTGTCCTCCCGGGGGGGCGATCCATTTCTCGTCCTTCCAGGTGAGCCAGGCGTTCCTCCCCTGGTCGAAGACGAAGATCGGCTTGTTGCACAGCTTTGCGAACTCCGCCCCCCACCCCGTGCCGCCCTTGACGGTCCCGTCGGGGAGGACGGCGCCGACCACGTAGATCTCCTGCCCCGAGTTCACCTGGTACCAGATCGTCTGCAGGACCTTCCGGATGGTCGGGGCGTCGGTGTAGCTGCGGCTCATCAGGCGGGACACGTACGACAGGCTCACGTCCCCTTTCGCCAGCTCCTCCCTCGAGAGGACCCGGACGCCGCGGGAGCGGCCGATGGCGTGCCCCTCGAACGTGAAGTTGACCTCCTCGACCCCGTGCGCCTCCGCCTGCGCGCCGAACTCCGCCTCGGCGCCGGCGGCGCCTCCGCTGTAGAGGACGCACTCGTCCTTCCTGATCATCGCGGACTCCTTCCGTTCCGGTTTCGGGTGCCCGGCCACTATATCATGCCCGGCTACTTCGGGAGGAGCGCGGTGGCGAGGAAGGGGACGTACGTGATGACGAGGACGCCGGCCAGCAGGAGCAGCAGGAACGGGACGATGGCGCGGCACACCTCCACGAAGGGCCTCTCGAACCGGTAGGCGGAGAGGAACAGGTTCATCCCGATCGGCGGGGTGAGGAACCCCAGCTGCAGGTTCGCGAGGAAGATGACCCCCATGTGGACGGGGTGCACGCCGAAGGCGACCGCCATCGGCGCGACGATCGGCACCACCACCACGATCGCCGAGAAGATGTCCATGAGGCACCCGACGATCAGCAGGACCACGTTCAGGGCGATCAGGAAGACGACCTTCGAGTGGATCGCATCCCGCGTGAACGCCAGGAGCGCCGCGGGGACGCCCGCGTCCACCATGTAGTTGGTGAGGCCCATCGCCGCGGCGAGGATGAGGAGGACGCCCCCCACGAGCGATCCCGACTCGATCCCCAGGCGGGGGAGGTCGCGCCGCAGGGAGACGTCGCGGTGGACGAACCGCTCGACGAGGAGGGCGTACGCCACCGTCACGGCCGCCGCCTCCACGATGGTCGCGAGGCCGCTGAAGATCCCCACCAGCACGACGACGGGGAGCAGGATGTCCCACTTCGCCTCCCGGACGGCGCCCAGCAGCTCCCGCGCATCGAAGGGGGTCCGGCGCGTCCCGGCGGCCAGCCCGGTCCGGACGGCGTACGCCGCGACGATCGCGGTCAGGAAAATCCCCGGCAGGAGGCCGCCGAGGAACATCTTGTCCACCGCGATCCCCGCCACGACGGCGTAGAGGATCACCGGGAGGCAGGGGGGGAAGAGCATGCCGAGCGAACCCGACGTGGTCATGAGGCCGAGGGAGAACCGCTCGGGATACCGCTCCTCGATGAGCGCGGGGAAGAGGATTCCCCCGAGGGCCAGGATCGTCACCCCCGACGCGCCGGTGAACGTGGTGAAGAAGGAGGCGACGAGGATGGCGGCGACCGCCACGGCCCCGGGCATCCACCCGACCAGGGCCCGGAACAGGCGCACCAGCCGGAGGGATGCCTTCCCCCCCGTCAGGATGTACCCCGCGAACGCAAAGAGGGGGAGCGTGGGGAGGGTGGGCGAGGTGACCATCCGGTACACCTCGACGGGGATGGAGGCCAGCGGCACGTTCGCGTGGCGGAAGAGGAAGACGGCCACCCCCCCCAGGCCCGCGAAGAGCGGGGCACCGAACACCACCGCGACCATCAGGAACCCGAGGAGGAGGCCGAACAGCCCGCGGTGGGCGATCCAGGGAGAGAAAGCGACACCGGCGACCGCCGCGGCGATCGCCACGGCGGCCGCGCGGCCCCCTAGGGACGGCGACGCCCGCCGGATCAGCCGCCACGTCACGAGGGCGAACCCCAGCGGCATCACCGCTTCCGCGGCCCACACGGGGAAGTGCGGGATGAGCATGGCGTTGTCTTTCCGCTCCACGAGGACCAGGGTGAGGGCGGAGAGGCACAGGAGGGCGGAGACCGCCGCCGAAACCCCCGCGGCGAAGACGGCGGCGGGGGCGCGCATCCCCGCCGGGAACGGGTCGACGCTGCCGGCGGCGAGGAGCCGGCCGTCGCGGGCGGCGATCGCGCCGCCCAGCATCCCGAGCCAGAGGGTGCCGTGCTGGACGAGCTGGGAGGAGCCCTGGATCCCGGTCCCCCAGATGCGGCGGCCGGCCATCTCGAGCAGGGGGAGGGCGGTCATGGCGCAAAGTATCGCGACGGTCGCCGCGTTCTCGACGCGGACCAGGATCGACCCGTGCGGGGGCACTCCCCCGGACCCGGAGCCCCCCGTCCCGCTCACCTCGCGCCGTTCCGTTTCCCGGCCGCGGACGCCCGGTACTCGTCGCGGTATTTCTTCACCGCGTCGAACGCCTCCGCAGGCATTATTTTCCCTCGCACCTGGGGGTACACGTCCTCCACCATCTTCCGCCACTGCGCCTGGACGTCGGGGGAGACCTGGTGGACCTTCAGGCCGTTCTTCACCATCGCCGCGACGGCTTCCTGGTTCAGCCGCCGGATCTCGGTCCGGAGCTTCTGGCCCGCGAGGCGGGACGCCTCGAGGAGCTTCGGCCGCAGTTCCGCCGGGATCTTCTCCCACGCCCTCTTCTCGATCACCGTCGCCCCGGTCAGGGGGGCGTACCGGAGGTCCGTCATGTTCGGGGCCAGGCCGAACCACTGGAACGCGAGGGACGCCAGCGGCGTTGTGCTGTACCCGTTCACCATCCCGGTCTGCAGGCTGGGGAGGAGGTCCGGCACGGTGAGAGGCACGGGGTGAAAACCCACTTCCTTGTACAGCTGCAGCAGGTTCGTGTCCCCCGCCCACATGAAGAGCTTGAGCGCCTTCGCCTCCGCCGGGGTGACCACCGGCGACTTCGAGAAGAAGTGGACCCACCCCGCGTCGCCCCAGTTCAGGACGACGAACCCCTTCGCGTCCAGGGCCCTTTCCAGGGAGGGCCCGAAACGGTCGCGGACGTAGTCGAACTCCTCGTCCGAGGCGTACATCATCGGGATGTGGAGGGCGTAGAAGGAGCGGTCGAGGTAGGAGAGGCCGATCCCGGTGACGGCCGCCGCCTGGATCTGCCCGACCCGCATCTTCCGGATCATCGCGTCCTCGTCGCCGGCGACGCCGCCGGGGTAGATCCGGAGGGTGACCGCGCCGCCGGACGCCTTCTTCCAGTCCTCCCCCATGTCCTGGAGGACGCGGTACCACGACGACCCCTCCGGCGCCAGGGTCGCCATCTTCACGACCGTCTGCGCCGCCTGCGCGGGAACCGCGAAAGCCACGGCGAGCAGCGCCAGCAGGCAGGCCGCCGCGCGACTATTCGACGAACAGGTCATCCACCCTCCCCTTCAGCCAGCGTGCGCGACGCTGGGCCACGAGATTCGCCAGGCGGTATTCGGGGGCCGTCCCCCGCGCGTCGAACGCGAGCGCCCGATCGAGGAAATCGAGGAACTCCTGCCGGTTCTGGGCGCGCACGGACACCGTTTCCGCGTACGTCACGAGGGGCGACACCTTCTTCCCCCCGGAGATCTCCATCGCCCGTTCGAAGTGCCGGCGCGCCCTCGTGGCGGAGCCTCCCATCGCCTCGGAGCGCCCCCCCTCGAAGGCGATGAAATATTCGTGGATCGCTCCGCCGTCGAACCGTTCGTCCAGCATCAGCGCCCTGCGCATCAGCGCCTCGCACCGCGGCAGGTCCGCGAGGAGCGCCGGCTGGTCCGGGGTCGACGCGATCGCGAGGCTCCACGACGCGGCGGTCCAGAAGAGCAGGGGGACGTCCTCCTCCCCCGCCTGCGAGGCCGCGGCCGGGGGATCGCTCCCGAGGAGCGCGGGGAATCCCGGCCGCCCCACCGACAGGCCGCGCATCCCGTACCCCTTCGCCCGCAGCAGGAGCCGGCCCGCGCGCTCCATGCCGGCCCTCCTCCGGCCCGGGTCGTCCTCTTCCTCCGCGTCCTGCCGGACGAACGCGACGGAGTACTGGGTGAATCCCCTCGCGAGCGCGGTCAGCAGCTCCCGGTTCTCCGGCTGTTCGGCGAGGAGCGACTCCATCGCCTTCAGGGGGAAGGGGGCTGCGCCGCGGACCAGATCGGGGTCGTCCTCGCGGGCGAACGACTCCCCGCTGGAGGAGAGGGCGTTCGCCGTCATCGAGATCACGAGCCCCTTCGGGGAGCAGGCCGCGAGGAAAGCCGCGAGGACCGGAAGGAGCAGGAGCCGGCCGGCGCCCATCGTCATTCCCCCCGCGGGCCCGGGGCGGCGAGGATCCCGGCGATCATCTCGCCAAGCTCCTGACGCCGGAACGGCTTCTGGAGAAAGCCCCCGAAGCCCGCGGCGACGATCTCCCCGACCCGGTCGCTCTCGTCGTACCCGCTCGCGAGGATGGCGCGCACGCCCGGGGCGATCTTCCGCATCTCCGCGAGCGCCGCCTCGCCGGTCAACCGGGGCATCAGCTGGTCCAGCAGCACCATGTCGATCCCCGCGTGCCCCCGGCGGAACAGATCCACCGCCTCCCGGCCGTCCTTCGCCTCGACCACCGTGTAGCCGAGGGACTCGAGCATGGCGCGGACCACGGCGCGCACGTCGGGCTCGTCGTCCGCCAGCAGGATCCTTCCGGTATCCGGACGCGGCCCCGTCGCGGGGTGGCGGGTCGCCTTCCGCCGCTCGGCGCTCGCGGGGAGCAGGACCGAGAACGTCGCCCCCTCCCCCGGCCGGGAGTCGACGAGGACCTCCCCCCCGTGGTTCTCCACGATCCCCCGGATCGCCGCCAGCCCCATCCCCCGGCCCGCGCTCTTGGTCGAAAAGAACGGCTGGAAGATGCGGGACCTCGTCTCCTCCCCCATCCCGATCCCCGTGTCGGAAACCTGGAGGACCACCCGCCGCCCTTCCGGCTCCCTTCCCGCGCGGACCGCGATCCTCCCCCCTTCCGGCATCGCCTCCGCCGCGTTCAGGCAGAGCCCCGTCACCACCTGGCGCATCTGCGCGGCGTCGGCGTACACGGGGGGGAGCCCCTCCTCGATGGAGACGGCCAGCTCGACGGCCGGCGGAAGGGATGCGCGCAGGACGGAGACCGTCTCGTTGACCACCGTCCGGAGGGAGAGCACCACGGGGGAATATTTCCCCTGCCGCGAATACGCCAGGAGCTGATGGGTGAGCTCGGTCGCCCGGTTCCCCATCCGGAGGATCACGTCGAGGTAGGGCCTGGCCTGGGGATTCTCCCCTGCTACGAGGGAGAGCATCTCCACAGCCCCCTGGATCCCCGCCATCAGATTGTTGAACTCGTGGGCCACCCCGCCTGCGAGGGTCCCGATCGCGGAGAGGGTCTGGTTCTCCTGGAGCCGCGCCTCCATCCGTCGCCGCGCCGTCACGTCCCGGGTCACCCGGATCACGCGGGGCTCGTCCCGGGGCCCGCCCGGGATCGCGGTCGACGACGATTCCACCTCGAGGAACGCCCCGTCGGCGCGGCGCATGCGGTACAGGAGGGTGGACGCACCCCCCCCGGACAGCACCCGCCGGAACTCCTCGAGGACCGCGGCGACGTCGTCCGGGTGGAGGAACCCCTCGACCGGGGCTCCCGCCATCCGCTCCGGGCGGACTCCGAGGATCTGCAGGGAGGCGGGACTCGCGTAAAGGAAGCGCCCCGACGGCTCGTGAAGGGAGATCAGGTCGGGCGAACTCTCCGCGAGAAACCGGTACCTGGCCTCGGAGACCCGCAGGCGGTCTTCCATCCGCCTCCTTTCCAGGACGGCGGAGAGGATCGTCGCCACGAGGTCCATCGCGGACAGAAGCTCCCCGGTCCACGGCCGCGGGTTCCCGGTGGCGTGCAGGGCGAGGAACCCGAGGAGTCGCGTCCCGAACCGGAGCGGGACCAGGAGGGCGGACCGGACGGGGAGATCCGACAGGAGGAGCTTCAGGGGATCCTCCGGCGGGAGGAGTTCGATGTCGTCCGCGCGGAGGACCCCCTCCGCCCGCAGGCGGTCGAGAATCGCATCCAGGGGCGGGCCGGGACGGTACGCGGCGGTGGCGTCCGGGGGATCGCCGGCCGCGCCGGCCCGGAGGCCCCGCTCCGGCACCCACTCGTCGCCGCAGAAGAAGAGGCAGCCGCCGTCCGCGCCGCTCAGGGCGAGGATCTCGCGGCACACCTCGTCGAGGAGCTCGTCGAACCCCAGGCCGAGAGCGCAGATCCTGGCGATCCGCGGAACGGCGGAGAGGGGGAGGCCCCGGGAAGGAATCCCGGCCCCCTTCCGGACGTTCGAGGGAAATGGTATCGCGTTGCCCAAATGCGGAAGCTCCCGGGTCGAGAAAAAAGTTATTATATCGCCTGCGCAGGCCGGGTACGGAAGGAAATCACGGGATGGACAGCATCCCGCCCCCCGCCGCGTAGTGCGCCGCGCCGAGGAGCGGGGCCGTGGGGTCCAGGATGACGGAAACCGTCACCCGGGACAGCAGTTGCGCCATCCGTCCCTTGTCGAGGAACGCCGCTAGGAACCCGCCCTGCCGCAGCGCCGGGAGGATCGCGGGGGCGATCCCTCCCCCCAGCCAGACGCCTCCGGTCGCAAGGTATTGCAGTGCGAGGTTGCCGGCCTCCGCCCCGTAGAGGGAGCAGAAGATCCTCAAGGCGCCGGAACAGGCCGGCGAGGCCCCCGCGAGCCCGTGGCGGACGATGGCGCGCTGAGGGTTCTCCCCCTGCGTCTCCGCCGCGACCCCGATCGGCTCCCCGACCCCTTCCGCCTCGCGCAGGAACCGGTGGATGTCGCGCAATCCCGGGCCCGACAGGACCCGCTCCACGCTGACGCGCCCGTACATCCCCCGCAGGAAGGCGTGCAGGCGGATCTCCTCCGCGGTCCGCGGCGCGAAGTCCACGTGCCCCCCCTCCGACGCGAGCGGGAGGTACCCTCGCGGGGTCCCGATGAGGAACGCCTCCCCCAGCCCCGTTCCGGCGGCGAGGACCGCCACGGTCCCGCGACGGTCCGGTTCCCCCTCCTGCAATACCGCGACCGCCGGCGGCAGGAGAAACGGAACCGCGGATGCCATCGCCTGCAGGTCGTTCACCAGGTACGCCTCCCCGGCGCCCGTACACCGCCGGAGGGCCCCTTCCTCCACCTCCCAGTCGAGGTTCGTCAGGCGGCAATGTCCGGAGACGACGGGGCCGGCCACCCCGACGCACGTCCGGCCGATGGCCGGGGCGTTCGCCAGGAATTCGCGCAGGATCGCCTCGAGGCCCGGGTACTCCCGGCTCGGATAGGTCGACATCCGTTCCCGGAGAAGCCGCGTCCCTTCCGTCCGATACAGCGCCAGGTTCGTCTTTGTCCCTCCGACGTCGCCGGCGAGGATCACAGCGTCCGCCACTGCCGTCCCTCCCGCGCCAGAATTTCGTCCGCCTCGCGGGGGCCCCTGCTCCCCGCGGGGTAGAAGTAGAGGTCCCGGCCGGGATTCTCCCTCCAGCGGGCGAGGTACGGCTCCAGGAGCTCCCAGGACACCTCCACGATGTCCTGACGCGGGAAGAGGGTCGCGTCGCCGAGCATCGCGTCCAGGAGGAGCCGGCCGTACGCCGGCGGGCTTTTCTCCCCGAACGCCTGCTCGTAGGAGAAGCGGAACTGGACGGGCTGGACGCAGATCGAGGGGCCGGGGAACTTCGCGCCGAACTGCAGGAAGATCCCCTCGTCGGGCTGGATGTTGAGGACCAGCTGGTTCGACTCCATCTGCCCGCACGCCGTGTGCTCGAACAGCCGGTACGGAGCCGGCCGGAACCGGATGGCGATCTCGGTCGCCCTCCCGGCGAGGCGTTTCCCGGACCGGAGGAAGAACGGGACGCCTCCCCACCGCCAGTTGTCCACGGTGAAGCGTGCGGCGACGTACGTCTCCGTAAGGGAACCGGCCGGAACGCCGGGCTCCGAACGGTAGGCGGGGACCGCCTCCCCCCGGATCGCCCCAGCGGTGTACTGCCCGCGGACGCACATCTCGCCCAGCCGGGCGGGCGGGATCGGCTCCACGGAACGAAGGAGCTTGAGCTTCTCGTCCCGGACGTCTTCCGCGGACAGGGAGATCGGCGGCTCCATCGCGACCAGCGCCAGCAGCTGGAGGAGGTGGTTCTGGAGCATGTCGCGCACCGCGCCGGCGCCGTCGTAGTAGTCCCCCCGGGTTCCCACGCCGATCGCCTCGGCCGCGGTGATCTGCACGTGGTCGATGTAGTTCCGGTTCCAGAGAGGCTCGAAGATCCCGTTTCCGAACCGGAAGACCAGGAGGTTCTGGACCGTCTCCTTGCCGAGGTAATGGTCGATGCGGAAGATCTGCCGTTCGCGGAAGACCGCGGACACCTCCCCGGAGAGCGCCCTCGCGCTGGCCAGGTCGCTGCCGAACGGCTTCTCGATCACCACCCGGCGGAAACCCGGAACCGGTTCCTCGGGCCGGGAGAGCCCGGAGGCGCCGATCCCGCGGACGGCGGCCGCGTAATGCTTCGGGGCCAGGGAAAGGTAGAAGAGGAGGTTCCCGGGGATTCCCCGCTCCCCGCAAAGGGAGCGGACCCTGTCGCGCAGCGCCGGGAACCCCTCCGCGTCGAGGATGTCGCCGGAATGGTAGAACAGGCGGGACGAGAACGTTTCCCACCCCGCGGCGTCGAACCGCTCCCCCGCCTCCTCCCGGGCCGCGGCGAGGAGCCGCTCGCGGAACGACGCGTCGGTGTGGGGGGTGCGGGACACCCCGAGGACGGCGAAACCGTCCGGGAGCACCTTCTCCTGGTGAAGGTCGAACAGGGCGGGGACGAGTTTCCTGCGCGCGAGGTCGCCCGAGGCGCCGAAGATCACCAGCAGGCAGGGATCGGGAACGGGGGGCGCCCCGGCTCCCGCCGTCAGCACCGCGGGAACGGATTGTCCCGTCGTCGCGGTCACCGTGCTCCCCCTTTCCCGGGCGGCCGCATCAACCGGTCGAGGCCTTCGCCAGGCGGCTCCCGATCGCCGCCAGGAGCTTCCGGTGGGAGTCCAGGAAGCTCTGCACCCCCTCGGCCTCGAGACGGTCGCAAACCTCCTCGATGCCGATGTCCAGCAGTCCGAGATCGGCCAGCGCCGCCTTCGCCGCCGGGGCCGAACCGGTCAGGGCGTCGGACACCACGCCATGATCGCGGAAAGCGTCCATGGTCTGGGGCGGCATGGTGTTCACCGTGTCGGGGCCGATGAGCTCCTCGACGTACTTCACGTCGGAATATGTCGGGTTCTTCGTCCCCGTGCTCGCCCACAGGGGGCGCTGCTTCCTCGCCCCCCGGGCCGCGAGTGCCTTCCACCGCGGGGAGCCGAAGAGCTCCCCGAACCGGCCGTACGCAAGACGGGCGTTCGCCACCGCCACCGTCCCCATGAGGGAAATGGCCGTCTCCGCCCTTGGCGAGTCGGGCCACCGCGTCACGACGGACATCAGCATCGGGTCCACCGCCGTGTCCACGCGGGAGACGAAGAAGGACGCCACGGAAGCCACCTTCCGGGGGTCCCCGCCCGCGGCCAGCAGCCGCTCCACCCCCGTCATGTACGCCCCGACGACTTCCTCGTACCGGACCACCGAGAAGATGAGGGTCACGTTGACGGGGACACCGGAGGCGATCGTCTCCTCCACGGCGGGGAGACCTTCCTTCGTGCCGGGGATCTTGATCATCACGTTGGGGCGGCCCACGGCGTCGAACAGCTCCCGCGCCCGGGCGATCGTGGCGCCGGTGTCCCGCGCCAGGTCCGGGTCGACCTCCAGGGAGACGTACCCGTCCTCCCCTCCCGAAGCGTCGTATACGGGCCGAAGGACGTCCGCGGCGGCGCGGATGTCGTCGGTGACGATCCGCTTGTACGACTCGAGGAGAGGGACCCTTCCCCTCGCCAGGGTGAGGATCTGCCCGTCGTAGTCGCTCCCCGTCGAGACCGCCTTCTCGAAGATCGTCGGATTCGAGGTGACCCCGCGGATCCCGTCCTCCGCGATCCGCCGCCCGAGCTCGTCGGAAACGATCATCCCCCGGTGGATGTAGTCCAGCCAGGGGCTCTGCCCCGAAGCCCCCAGCGCGACCAGCGGGTTCCCGCTCATGCCCTCTCCCCCTCCCCTATGTCCCCGAGGCGAGCAGCGATTTCGCCCGGTCGCGCACCGCCTCCGGCGTGATCCCGAATTCCCGGAACAGCCGCTCGGCGGGCGCCGAGGCGCCGAACCGGTCGATGCCGACCGACGCCCCCCTCGATCCCGCGTACCGTTCCCACCCGAATGTGGCTCCCGCCTCCACGGAGACCCGCGCCGGCACGTGCGGCGGCAACACCGCCTGGCGGTATTCCGCCGGCTGCTCCTCGAACCGCTCCCAGCAGGGCATGCTCACCACCCGCGCCGGGATCCCCTCTCCCGCCAGCAGTTCCCGCGCGGCGAGGGCGACCGACACTTCCGAGCCGGAGGCCAGCAGGAGGACGGCCGGTTTTCCGCCGTCGGCCTCCTCGAGCACGTAGGCTCCCCGGTAGACTCCCCCGTCGCGGAATACCTTCTCCGGCGCGAGGACCGGGATCTTCTGGCGGGTCAGCACGATCGCCGTGGGCCCCGCCGTCCGCTCCATCGCCACGCGCCACGCCGCCGCCGTCTCGTTCGCGTCCGCGGGGCGGAACACGTAGAGGTTCGGCATCGCCCGCAGGGACGACAGGTGCTCCACCGGCTGGTGCGTCGGGCCGTCCTCCCCGAGCCCCACGGAGTCGTGGGTCAGCACGTAGATGACCCGGCACCCCATGAGGGCGGCCAAGCGGATCGAGGGGCGCATGTAGTCGGTAAATATGAAGAAGGTGCCGCCGTACGGGATCACCCCCCCGTGCCGCGCCATCCCGTTCAGGATCGCCCCCATCCCGTGCTCCCGCACGCCGAAGTGGAAATTCCGCCCCCCCGGCTCCGCGTCGGGGAGGAACTCCCCGCCCCCCTTGATGACCGTTTCGTTCGACGGCGCCAGGTCCGCGGAACCGCCCGCCAGCTCCGGCACCTTCGCCGCGATCGCGTTCAACACTTTATTGGATGCGCTCCGGGTGGCCATCGCGCCCTCCGGCGGAAAAGAGGGGATCCCCTCCGCCCACCCTTCCGGCAGGTCGCCCCACGTCCGCCGCTCCCACTCCAGCGCGAGGTCGGGAAACGCGGCGGTGTACGCCGCCACCTTCAGGCGCCACTCCCGCTCCGCCCGCTCGCCCCGGGGAACCGCCTCGCGGAAGTGGGCCAGCACGTCCTCCGGGACGAGAAACTCCGGCGCCTTCGGCCACCCGAGCTTCTCCTTCGCCAGGGCGACCTCGGCCTCCCCCAGCGGGGCCCCGTGCGCCTCGGCGGTGTCCTGCTTGTTCGGCGCGCCGTACCCGATGGTCGTCCGGACAATCACCAGCGTGGGGCGCCCCCGCTCCGCGAAGGCCACCCGGATGGCGGCGTCCATCCCCGCGAGGTCCGTGTTCCCGTCCTCCACGGAGAGGACGTTCCACCCGTAGGCCCGGAAACGGGCCGCCGTGTCCTCCCGGAAGGCGAGGTCGGTCGACCCCTCGATCGTGATCCGGTTGTCGTCGTAGAACGCCACCAGGTTCGAAAGCCGGTGAAATCCGGCCAGCGACGCCGCCTCCGACCCCACCCCTTCCATCAGGTCGCCGTCGGAGCAAAGGGCGACGACGCGGTGCGACACGATCTCGTGCCCCGGGCGGTTGAACCGCCGGGCGAGCAGGCGGGAAGCCATCGCCATTCCCACGGCGTTTCCCAGCCCCTGCCCCAGCGGACCCGTGGTCACCTCGACGCCCGGGGTGTGCCCCGCCTCGGGGTGCCCGGGCGTCCGGCTCCCCCATTGCCGGAACGCCTTCAGGTCGTCCAGGGTCACGTCGAACCCCGTGAGGTGGAGGAGGGAGTAGAGCAGCATGGAGGCGTGCCCGCAGGAGAGGATGAACCGGTCGCGGCCGGCCCAGTCCGGGTTCGCGGGGTTGTACCGGAGGTGCCGCGTCCAGAGGAGGTACGCGAGCGGCGCCAGCCCCATCGGGGTGCCGGGGTGGCCGGATTTCGCCTTCTGTACGGCGTCGACCGACAGGAACCGGATCGTGTTGATGGCGCGCTGCGCCAGCGCGGCGTTCTCCAAGGGGTCCCCCCTCCTGCGAGGTTCTAACCCTGCTGGGCCTTGAGCTTCTCGTTCGGCCGGATCTCGAGCTGGACCCGGCGGTTCGCCTGCCGTCCTTCGGGAGTCGAATTGTCCGCCACCGGGTTGGACGCGCCGTACCCCCTGATGGAAAGGCGCGACGGGGGGACGCCGTACCGGATGAGCAGGTCGCGGACCGCGTCGGCCCGGCGCTCGCTGAGCCGCTGGTTGTATTCCGGCTTGCCGGTGGAGTCCGTGTGCCCCTCCACGGTGACGTACGTGTCGGGATACTTCACCAGCACCTCCGCCGCCTTCGCGATCGAATCCTTCGCGGTGGGCCGGACGTCGGACTTGTCCACGTCGAAGAGGATTCCGGAGGGGAGGGCGACGTACAGCCTGTCCCCTTCCCGGGCGACGGCGGCCTCGGGAAGCTGCCGCTTCATCTCCGCGGCCTGCCGGTCCATGTAGTTCCCGACGGCGCCGCCCGCCAGCGCCCCGACGGCGCCGCCTACGAGGGCCCCCGTCGTGCGGTGCCCGCTCCCCGCGATCAGCGCCCCGGCGCCGGCGCCCACCGCGGCCCCTCCCAGCGCCCCGATCGCCGTGCGCTTGTACTCGGTCGTGCCGTCGGGGTTCGTCGCGCAACCCGCCGAAAGGAGGAGCACCGAGGCGAGGGCGGCCCCGGCGATCCGAACGCTCCTGCGGGCGGTCCCATGCCGGCAATCCATCATCGCGCACCTCCGGAAAACAGAGAGTTTTTACTTATGGTCCGGGGAGTTCCGGGACTCCATCTTACCATCACCTTCCCCGTCCGGTTCCACCGCGCGCGGGATTTCCTCCTCTTCCTCCGGCGCCGCCCCGGGCCATGCGAGCGACGCGGTCACGGAAGCGGCCAGCAGCGTTACCACGACGAGAAGGGACCACTCGGCCGGGACCTCGATCCACTTTTCCAGGCACATCTTCCCGCCCACGAAGACCAGCACCAGCCCGAGCCCCACCTTCAGGAACCGGAAGGAGTCCATCATCGTCTTCAGAACGAAGTAGAGGGCCCGCAGCCCCAGGATGGCGAAGATGTTCGAGGTGAAGACGATGAAGGGGTCGCGGGTGACGCCGAAGACTGCCGGGATCGAGTCGACGGCGAAGACCACGTCGGTGGCCTCCACCACGAGGAGGACCGGCAGGAGGGCCGTGGCGTACCACTTGCCCCGGTGCTTCACCAGGAAATCGCCGTTCCCGAAGTGGCGCACGATGGGGAACACCTTCCCGAAAAGCTTCAGGACCGGGTTGTTCTCCGGGTGCGTCTCCACGTCGTGCCCCGCGAGGATCCTCCCGCCCGTGTAGATGAGGAACGCGCCGAAGACGTACAGCAGCCAGTGGAACCGGGAGATGAGGGCCGCGCCGAGGAGGATGAAGACGGCCCGCATGATCATGGCGCCCAGGATCCCCCAGAGGAGGACCCGCCGCTGGTACAGGACGGGAACGCCGAACGTCTTGAAGATGAGGATGAAGACGAAGAGGTTGTCGACGGAGAGCGCGTACTCGATGATGTACCCCGTCACGTACTCGACGGCGACCCGGTGCCCGAACCGCCAGAGGAGGCCCGCGCCGAAGAGGAGGGCCACGCCGATCCACCCGGCGGTCCAGGCGGACGCCTCCCGCATCGACATCTCGTGCGGGTTCCGCCGGTACGCCGTGATGTCGACGGCCAGCAGGGCGAGGACGAGGGCGAGGAAACCGCCCCAGAGCACGGGCGTGCCGATCGACTGCGGCAATCCGGTAAACCTCCCGAACGGTCGACTGGAGAGAGTACGATGATACTGCCCCCCCGCCGATTCCGGAAGGGGGGAGGGAACGGGGAATGAAGGTCCGCGTGCTCTTTTACGAAGGATACCGGGCGGAGGAGACCCCCCGCGCGTTCCAGCTCGGGGAGCGCCGGATCGAGGTGGTCCGCGTCCTGGACCGGTGGCGCGGGGAGGACCACGAATACGTCAAGCTCGACGGCTCCGACGGCGCCCGGTACATCCTGCGCTACGACCGCTCCCGCGACGAGTGGGAGATCCAGATGATGGAGGCGCCGCCCGCCTGAACGGTCCCCCCCGGGGACGATTCCGGTCCCTCCCCCCGTGTCCCTCTTACCGGGTGCCGCCCGTTCG
>DASWBR010000126.1:0-1535 GCA_036390495.1 Candidatus Deferrimicrobiaceae bacterium
CAGGGCCTGCCAGGACGCCTCGATGATGTTGTGGGAGACGCCCACGGTGCCCCAGTTCGCTTCCTTGTCCCCGGACTGGATCAAGACCCGTACCGAGGAGCCGGTCCCGCTCTGCTGGATGACGCGGACCTTGTAGTCGAGGAGCTTCACGTCCGAAACCTCGGGGTAGAACTTCTCGAGCGCCTTCCGGAGGGCGTTGTCCATGGCGTTCACCGGCCCGTTCCCCAGCGCCGCCGTGTGCTCCACCCGCCCGTCCACCGCGATCATGATCGTCGCCTCGGCGATCGGTTCCTCGCCCTCGGACCGTTTTTCGTCGATGACCCGGAACCCCTTCAGTTCGAAAAACGGCTCGTGTTCCCCCACCGCCCGGCGGGCGAGCAGTTCGAAGGAGCCGTCGGCGCCTTCGAACTGGTACCCCTTGTTCTCGAGTTCCTTGATCTCGTCCAGGATCTTCTCCGTGTTCGGATCGGACGACTTGAACCGGAGACCCTGCTCCTCGATCTTGGACAGGATGTTGCTGCGCCCGGCGAGGTCGGAGATGAGCACCCGGCGGTGGTTCCCGACGACTTCCGGCTCGATGTGCTCGTACGTCTTCGGGTGGCGCCGGATGGCGGAGACGTGCATCCCCCCCTTGTGGGCGAACGCCGCGTCCCCGACGTACGGCTGCCGGAGCCAGTGCCCCACGTTCGCGACCTCGGCGACGTAGCGGGACAGGGAGTACAGCTTCCGGATCCGCCCCTTCGGGAGGACCGGCCGCCCCATCTTCAGCTCGAGCGCCGGGATGACGGAGCACAGGTTCGCGTTCCCGCAACGCTCCCCGTAGCCGTTGATCGTCCCCTGCACCTGCGTCGCGCCGTGCTCCACCGCGGCCAGCGAGTTGGCGACCGCCATCTCGCCGTCGTTGTGGGTGTGGATCCCGATCGCGGTGCCCGTCGCCTTCCGGACGTCCTTCACGATCTGGGCGACCTCGGAGGGGAGCGTCCCTCCGTTCGTGTCGCACAGGACGAGGAAATCCGCCCCCGCGTCGGCCGCCGCCGCCAGCACCTTCATGGTGTATTTCGGGTTGTGCTTGTACCCGTCGAAGAAATGCTCCGCGTCGAAGAAGACCTTGTCCGCGTGCTTCTTCAGAAAGGCCACCGTCTCCCGGACGGCGTTGAGGTTCTCCTCCAGGGTGGTGCGGAGCGCCTCGACGACGTGGAAGTCCCACGACTTCCCCACCACCGTGATGACCGGGGTCCCGGCGGCGACGAGCGCCTTCATGTTGGCGTCGTCGTCGACCTTCTTCCCCACCCGCCGGGTCATCCCGAAGGCGCACAGGACGGAGTTCTTCCACCGGATCTTCCGGGCCAGGTCGAAGTACTCCTTGTCCTTCGGGTTGCTGCCGGGGTAGCCGCCCTCGATGTAGTGGATGCCGAACTCGTCCAGCTTCTCGGCCACTGCGACCTTGTCGAGGACGGAGAGCGAGATCTCCTGGGACTGGGTCCCGTCCCGCAGCGTCGTGTCGTACAGGTAAACGGTCTTCATGCGGTTCCCCG
>DASWBR010000127.1:0-16072 GCA_036390495.1 Candidatus Deferrimicrobiaceae bacterium
GCGAAAGGAGGAAGACGCATGAGGAGATTCACGCTGGTCGCACTGGGAATTGCTGCCATCCTCTGTCTGGCGGGGATCGCGGTGGCGGCGGAAAGCGGGACGAAGGACGAGTGCGTGGCGAAGACCAAGGAAGCGGGCAAGATGGTCACCGACAAGGGGGTGGAGGCCGCCATCGCCGAGGTCAACAAGAAGGACGGCAAGTTCGTGTGGAAGGACACGTACGTGTTCCTGATGGACCTCGACGGGAAGATGATCGCCCACCCGATGAGCCCGGCGCTGGTCGGGCAGAACGTCCTCGACAAGAAGGACAAGGGCGATCCCGGGAAACTGCTGTTCGTGGAGTTCGTGAAGGTGGCGAAGGACAAGGGGGAAGGGTGGGTCGACTACATGTGGGCCAACCCCGGGGACCCGAAGCCGCGGAAGAAGGTCACCTACATCTACCGCGTGCCGGGGAAGAACGTGCTCGCGGGCGCGGGGGTGTACGAGTAGCGCGTTCCGGGAATTTCCGGCCGCAGACAGCCGGGGCCGGGGGGAAACTCCCGGCCCTTTTCATTGAGGCGCCTCGCCGCTTGACTCCGCCGCCCGCCCTCCCGAGAATGGAAGCGGAAGGGCGTGTCGTCGTCGAACGGACGCATCGGGTCGCGCAGCGCGGGGTCACAGCGGGGACGACGCCATGAGGGACGCGGGGGAGGAAGCGGCGGACCGGCCCACGGGGGACCCCGTTTTCCGCGCCCGCGGCGTCACCAAGGTGTACCGGATGGGCGAGGTGCAGGTGCACGCCCTCCGCGGCGTGGACCTCGACCTCTTCCCCGGCGAGCTGGTCGTCCTCCTCGGGCCATCCGGCAGCGGCAAGTCGACCCTCCTCAACATCCTCGGCGGGCTGGACACCGCCACCGGCGGCACCGTCGAATACCGCGGGAAGGAGCTGACGCGGGCGACGGAACGTGAGCTCACGGAGTACCGACGCCGCCACGTCGGGTTCGTATTCCAGTTCTACAACCTCATCCCCAGCCTGACCGCCGTCGAGAACGTCGCCGTGGTGACCGACATCGCGGCGGAGCCGATGCCGCCGGAGGAGGCCCTCGGGCTCGTGGGGCTTTCGGACCGGCTGCACCATTTCCCGGCGCAACTCTCCGGCGGCGAGCAGCAGCGCGTCGCCATCGCCCGCGCCATCGCCAAGCGCCCGCTGGTGATGCTGTGCGACGAGCCCACGGGCGCGCTGGACGCCGCCACCGGAATCGTCGTCCTCGAGGCGCTGGAGCGGGTCAACCGGGAGCTCCGGACCACCATGGCGCTGATCACCCACAACGCCGACATCGCGGAGATGGCGGACCGCGTGATCCGGGTCAGCTCGGGGGCCATCCACTCGGTGACGCGGAACGACCGGAAGAAGGCCCCGCGGGAGATGCGGTGGTGACCCCGTGAAGGCCCTCCGACGGAAGCTCCTGAGGGACCTCTGGGGGATGAAGGGGCAGGCGCTCGCAATCGCCATGGTCATCGTCAGCGGCGTAGCCACTTTCATCATTTCCCTGAGTGCCCTCGACTCCCTCCGGGAGACGAGGGCCGTGTTCTACCGGGAGTACCGGTTCGCCGGGCTGTTCGCTTCCCTGAAGCGGGCCCCGGAAAGCCTCGCGGACGCGGTGCGCGCCGTCCCCGGCGTGGATCGGGTGGAGACGCGCGTGGTGGCGACGGCGAACCTCGAAGTGGAGGGGTTCCCGGAGCCGGTCCGGGGTCTGCTGATCTCCGTGCCGGACGGCGCCGCGCCCGCCCTGAACGACCTGTACCTCATGCGGGGGCGGCCCGTGGCCGCGGGGCGGGACGACGAGGTGGTGGCGAGCGACGCCTTCGCGCTGGCGCACCGGCTGAACCCGGGGGACCGGATCGGGGCCGTCATCAACGGGAAGCGGAAGGTACTTCGGGTCGTGGGGATTGGCCTGAGTCCGGAGTACGTGTACCAGGTCGCCCCGGGGTCGATCTTCCCGGATCCCAAGCGGTACGGCGTGCTGTGGATGGGGAGGAAGAGCCTCGCCGCCGCATGGGGTTTAGAGGGCGCCTTCAACGACCTCCTCGCGACCCTCTCCCCGGGCGCCTCCCCGCAGGACGTGGTCGACCGGATCGACGGGATCCTTTCGCCGTACGGCGGGCTGGGGGCGTACACGCGGGACGACCAGGTGTCCCACCGGTATCTAACCGAGGAGTTCCGACAGCTGGGGACGCTCGCCTCGGTCTTCCCCGTCATTTTCCTTGGGGTGGCCGCATTCCTCCTGAACGTGGTCGTGAGCCGGCTCGTCAGCCTGCAGCGGGACCAGATCGGGGTCCTGAAGGCGTTCGGTTACTCCAATTCCCAGGTGGGCTGGCACTACGTGCAATTGATCGTGCTGATCGTGATCGTCGGCGTGGCCGGCGGCCTCGCGCTCGGCGCCTGGCTGGGGAGGGGCATGGCGCGCCTGTACCTCGCCTTCTACCGGTTCCCGCAGCTGCACTACGAACTGCGGCCCGCCGTGGCGGTCTCCGGCGCGGCGGCGAGCGTCGCGTCCGCCGTGCTCGGGGCGATCCAGGCGGTCCGCAAGGCGGCGCTCCTCCCTCCCGCGGAAGCCATGCGCGCGGAGCCTCCGGAGCGATTCCACGTGACGTGGCCGGAGCGGCTGGGGTTGCGCCGGATCCTCTCCCAGCCCGCCCGGATGATCGCCCGGAACCTGGGCCGAAGGCCGGCGAAGACGGCGTTGTCGATCCTCGGCATCGGGTTCGCCTGCGCCATCCTCATGATGGGAAACGTCCAGGAGGACGCGGTGGGATTCATGGTCGACACCCAGTTCCGGCTGTCGCAGCGGGAGGACATGACGGTGACGTTCCTCGAGCCCGCGTCCGCGCGCGCGATGTCGGAGCTCCGGGCGATTTCCGGGATCCGGCACGGGGAGCCGTTCCGGTCGGTTTCCGCGAGGATCCGCCACGGGCAACGGAGCTGGCGGCTGGCGGTGCAGGGATTCCCGCGCGAGGGGAGCCTCCATCGCGTCCTGGACACCCGGCTCCGGCCCCTCCGGATGCCGGAGGAAGGGATCGTCCTGACGGATTACCTCGCCGACCGGCTCGGGGTGCGCCCCGGCGACAAGATCACGGTCGAGGTGCTGGAAGGGAGCCGCCCCGTGAGGGAGGTCCCGGTGGTCGGGGTGGTGGGGGAATACTTCGGGGTCAACGCCTACATGGACCTTTCCGCGCTCAACCGCCTCCTCGGGGAGGGGAACGCGATCTCCGGCGCGTTTCTCGCCGCGGATCTCGAGGATCGCCAGAAGGTGTACGATGCCCTCAAAGGGATGCCCCGCGTGGCGGGAACCGTGGTGCGGGAGGACGCGATCCGCAGCTTCTACGAGACGATGGGGGGGACGATGCTCCTGTTCACGTTCGTCATCACGCTCCTCGCGGGGACCATCGCGTTCGGCGTGGTGTACAATGGCGCGCGGATCGCGCTGTCCGAACGGAGCCGGGAGCTGGCGAGCCTCCGGGTGCTGGGGTTTACCCGCGGCGAGATCTCCTACATCCTCCTGGGGGAGCTGGGCGTCCTCACCGCCGCGGGGATCCCGCTGGGCTTTCTCCTCGCCCGGTGGATCACCGCCCACATCGCGGACCAGATGAAGTCCGACCTCTTCCGGGTCCCGATGGTCATGGCCGCCTCAAGCTACGGTTTCGCCGCCCTGGTGGTGGTCGTTTCCGCACTGCTGTCGGGACTCCTGGTGCGGCACAGCCTCGACCACCTCGACCTGGTGGCGGTCCTGAAAACGAGGGAGTGACAAGTGCCCTGGCGACAGCGAATCCTGCTCGCGGTCCTGCTCCTCCTCGCGACGCTGGCCATCGTGTGGGCGTTCCTGCCGCGCCCGGTCCCCGTCGAGACGGCTCAGGTCTCGAGAGGTCCCCTGCTGGTCACCGTGGAAGAGGAGGGGAAGACCCGCCTGCGGGACCGGTTCGTCGTCTCGGCCCCGATCGCCGGCTACGCGAGGCGGGTGGCGCTCGAGGTCGGGGACCCGGTAGCGAAGGGGCAGACGCTGGCGACCCTCGAGCCGATGCGGGCGGAAGCGCTCGACCCGCGGACCCGTGCGACCGCGGAAGCCCGGGTGGCCTCCGCGGAGGCGGGGTACCGGGCGGCTCAGGAACGGGTCCGGGAAGCGGCGGCGGCGGACGAATACGCGGCGGCGCACCTCGAGCGGACGCGGAAACTGGCGGAGGCCGGATTGACGCCCCGGGACGCCCTCGAGCAGGTGGAGTCGGAGGCAAAGCGGGCCCGGGCGGGGAAGGGGACCGCGGAGGAGTCAGCGGACGCCGCCCGGCACGAGCTGGAAGCGGCGAAGGCCGCGTTGACGGTCGCCGGAGAGGCGGGCGGAAAGGACCGCGAGAAGCTGGTCGTCCGATCCCCGGTTGCGGGTCGGGTGCTCGCGGTGCGCCACGAGAGCGAGGGTGTCGTCCCGGCGGGGACGCCGCTGCTGGATGTGGGGGACCCTGGGAGGCTCGAGGTGGAGGTGGACGTCCTCTCGGCAGACGCGGTCCGGATCCACCCCGGGACGCCGGTGCGCTTCGAGCGGTGGGGCGGGGAGGCCCCGCTGGAGGGGAAGGTCCGGCGGGTGGAGCCCGTCGGGTTCACGAAGGTGTCCGCGCTCGGGGTGGAGGAACAGCGTGTCTTCGTGATCGTGGACTTCACCTCGCCACGGGATCGCTGGAAGAAGATCGGCGACGGGTACCGGATGGAGGCCCGCTTCATCCTCTGGGAGGAACAGGGCGTCCTGCAGGTCCCGTCCGGGGCGGTCTTCCGGTCGGGGGAACGGTACTCCGTCTACGTGGTGGAGAAGGGTCGCGCGAAGGTCCGCCCGGTGGAGGTGGGGAAACGGAACGGCCTGGCGGCCCAGATCCTCTCCGGCCTCTCCGAAGGGGAGACGGTCGTGCTCCACCCCGGGGACACCGTGACGGACGGCAGGAAGGTGCGCCCCCGAGATTTCGGAAAATAGTGCGGTACCGGGTGCATACGGCGTAGCCTACGCCGGTTCGTCGGGTACCCCTCACTCCGGGCAGAGGCGCTCCAGGAACCGGAGCCAGGCGAGGACCTCCTCCGACGGGAAAGGTTCCCCCTCTTCGACATCCAGGGATTGGAAGATCTCGCCGTACCGGTCGGCCACGCACACCACGATGCGGGAAATTCCGGGCGCCTGATGTCCGGCCAGCATGTCGCGCAGCGTTCCGTTCCGATCCTCGAAAACCGGGAAAGGGCGACTCCCGTGGGCGAAGGAACCCGGCGGGAAGGCGGAGAGCACCGCAAGGATCTCCGAGTTCTCCATCGTGAACTCCTCATAGCGCGACGAAAGGGAGGAAAGGAGCGGGATTCCGGATGCGCCGGGCGGTTCCGGGATGAAGATCAGGACCAGATGCTTCCGGTGCCGGTAATCCCCCGTCGCAAAGACCCGGCCGTCCGCGGCCGTCATCGACACATCAGGCAGCATCCGCCCCACGACGTCCCTCCGGGGTACGGGGATCGACGGTTTCACCCACCGGCCTGCTTTACGGTGAAACCCTTCCGGGAGAGTTCCACAACGACCGTGTCCCTGTGGTCCCCCTGGATTTCGATCACCCCGTCCTTCAGGGTTCCTCCAGTGCCGCACCGGCGCTTCAGCTCCGAGGCGAGATCCCGCAACGCGTCGCCGGGGAGAGGGACCCCCTCCACGGTGGTCACCGTTTTCCCGCCCCGGCCTTTCGTCTCCCTGCGGACGCGCACGACGCCGTCCCCAGCCGGTGGAGGGGCATCCTTCCGGCAGCGGCACTTCGCAACGGGGAGTCGGCATGACGGGCAGACCAGTCCGCGCTCCGTGGAAAAGACCAGGACCGGGTCGTCCTTCCGTCCGGACATCCCCACCCCTCCGTCTACCGGATTCACCCGCTTCCCATTAGATGATACCCCGGCACCGGGGTGCCGACTCCGGTCATTCCTGAATCCGGGGTGGCGCGGCGGGAATCCTTCTTTATAGATAGGAAGTCCGGGAGAACCCTCCCCGACGGAGCACGGAGGTTGGCGCGATGAACAGAGGCGAGCTCGAAGCGGCTGCACGGGCCCTCGTGGCCCCGGGAAAAGGGATCCTCGCGGCAGACGAAAGCGCACCCACCATAGAAAAGCGGTTCGGCACAATAGGGGTGCCCTCCACCGAGGAGAACCGGCGGGCGTACCGCGAGTTGCTGTTCATCGCGCCTGGAGTCGAGGAGTACATCAGCGGCGTGATCCTGTTCGACGAGACGATGCGGCAGAGGACCGGGGACGGTACCCTGTTCCCGCGTTTGCTCGAGAAGCGTGGGATCGTGCCCGGAATCAAGGTCGACGAGGGCGCGAAGGAACTTGCGGGGTTCCCGGGCGAGAAGATCACCGGGGGACTGGACGGTCTCCGGGGACGGCTCGCGACGTACCTCGAGCAGGGGGCCAGGTTCGCCAAGTGGCGCGCTGTCGTCGACATCGGCGTCGGGATCCCAACCCCGTACTGCCTTAGGGCGAACGCGCACGCCCTGGCGCGGTACGCGGCACTATGCCAGGAAGCGGGGATCGTCCCCGTCGTGGAGCCGGAGGTCCTGATGGACGGGGGGCACGATATCGGGCGCTGCGAGGAGGTGACGACGGAGATGCTGTCCCTCGTCTACGGGGAACTGGTGGGCCACCGGGTCCACCTCGAGGGGACCTTGCTGAAACCCAACATGGTCATCCCGGGGAAAAAATGCACGGTCCAGGCGGGCGTTGCGCAGGTGGCGGAGGCGACGGTCCGGACGCTCCGGAGGGTTGTCCCTTCGGCGGTCCCCGGGATCGTGTTCCTCTCCGGCGGCCAGACTCCGCGGCAGGCGACGGAGCACCTGAACGCGATGAACGCGATGGGAAGGCACCCCTGGGAGCTCGGGTTCTCCTACGGGAGGGCGTTGCAGGATCCCGTTCTGAAGGCCTGGAAGGGGGAGGCGGCGAACGTCGTGACGGCGCAGGAGGCGTTCCGCCGTCGTGCGAGGCTGAACGGCGCGGCGCGGTACGGAAGATATTCCCCCGCGATGGAGGATGCCGCCTAGCCCGTATTCCTCCATTCCCCCTTGTGGATGTATCATGCGGGACAGGAGGCCACGCAAGCGGGGAGGGGAAGGATCATGGGTTATTTCGCGCGCGTCCGCTCGAACTCCGCCCTCCGAAAGGGAGCGATCGCCGGGGGCGCCGTTCTCCTCGCCTACGCCCTGTTCGGGTTCCTGCTCCTTCCCGGCATCCTGAGGAACACCCTGTCGAAAACCCTCACCGAAACCCTCCACCGGAACACGACGGTCCGGGAGGTCCGGGTCAACCCCTTCGACCTGTCGGTCACCGTACGGGACCTCTCGATCGGGGAGCGGGACGGGACCGGGACCTGGGTTTCGGCCGCGGAAATTTACACGAACCTGCAACTGGCTTCCGTCTATCGAGGCGGACCGGTCCTGCGGGAGGTGCGTCTCGTCCGACCCTACGTGAACATCCTCCGGAGGCCCGACGGTTCCTACAACTTCAGTGACCTGATCGAGGAATTCTCGAAAAAACCGAAGACGGAATCCAAACCATTCAGGTTTTCCTTTAACAACATCCGGATCGTGGACGGGAGCGTGGACTTCGACGACGGCCCGAAGAGGACCCGACACGAGGTGCGGGAGATCCGGATCGCGATCCCGATCCTGTCGAACTTGCCGTATTACGTCGAACTGTTCACCCAGCCCTCCTTCTCGGCGGTGGTCAACGGCAAGACGGTCACCTTCTCCGGGAAAACACGGCCGTTATCCGACACGCGCGAGACCGTCCTCAACGTGAACGTGGCGAACATCGACCTTCCGCACTATCTCGAATACCTCCCCGTTCAACGGGAGTACGAGGTACCTTCCGCTTTCCTCGACCTGAAAGGGATGGTTTCCTACGTCGCGTTCAGGGACAAACCCCCCGTCGTACAGGTGGAGGGGGAGGCGACTCTCCGGGAGGTCCGCATCCTGGGGAAAGGAAAGACCCCCATGGTGTCGCTCCCGCTTGTGAATGTCGTGCTCTCCCCGTCCGACGTCGTCGCGCGGGATTTTCGCCTCGCCAGCGTCACGGTAAAGGACCCGGAACTCGACGCCGCGCTCGATCGAAACGAAACGTTGAATCTTATGGTTTTAATTCCTGGAAAAGAAAAGGAAAAACAAGCGGCCGAATCCAGGGCTGGGGCGCCTCCCCAGGCCGGGGAGAGCGAATCCGGGGGCCGGTTCTCGGTGGAATCGGTACGCCTCACCGGCGGAAAGGTCCGGTTCTCCGATGATTCCCGGGGGAAGCCCTTCCGGACAGCTCTGGAGAGGATCCGCGTCGAGGCGGACCGCCTGACAACCGAGAAGGGGAAGACGGCCGAAGTCCGGTTTTCCTTTTCCACGGAGTCCGAGGAGTCCTTCGACCTGAAAGGGAACCTTTCCCTTTCCCCCGTCGCGTCGGAAGGTTCGGTCGCCATCGACAACCTGGTCCTGAAAAAATATTCCCCGTATTACGCGGACGCCGTGCGGTTCGACGTCACAGGCGGGACCTTGGGCGTCCGGACCGGATACCGTTTCTCCGGCGCCGAAGGGAAGACGGAGTCCCGGCTCACAGGGCTCGCGGCGCGAATCGCGGGCCTGCGGCTGCAGCAACGGGAGGAGAAGGAGGATTTCCTCGCCGTTCCCGCGTTCACGGTGACGGGGGCGGACATCGACATCGACCGGCGGCAGGTCGTGGTGGAGGAAATCGCAACGGGGAAAGGGTCGTTGGCTCTCCGGCGTTCCGCGGGGGGTGATCTGAACGTCGCCAGGCTTCTTCCCGACGCGACCCCGGCACCGACACCGTTCGGCCTGCGGCGGAAGGGTGAGGTCGGCCGGGGAGAGTCGGAGAAGTTATGGGTCGCCACCCTGAAAAAAATCGCGGTCGAACAGTATTCCGTCCGGTTCCTGGACGAATCCACCGATCCTCCCGTCGATCTTCGGTTCGACAGGATCCGGCTCCGCGCAGAAAACGTCACCACGGAGAAGAACCGGAAAGGGAAGGTCTCCTTCTCCACCGGATACGACGACAAAGGGTACGTTTCCCTGGCGGGTGCCTTCTCTCTCAACCCGCTTTCGGTGGCCGGGAAACTCGCGGTGAAGACCGTTCCGATCGGACGGATGCAGCCCTACTACGCCGAGCGGGTGAAGATCCTCCTGACGGGGGGGACCGTTTCGGCGGAAGGGGACGTCTCGTTCGAAGCACCGAAGGACGCGACCCCGCGCGCCGCCTTCCGCGGGGAAATGTCCGTGAACGACTTCTCCTCGCTGGACAAGGCCCGGGAAGAGGATTTCCTGAAATTCGGGACCCTCCACTTCGGAGGGATGGAGGTCGGGTACAACCCCACGCGGGTCGTTATCGGGGAGATCTCCCTCTCCGACTTCTATTCCCGGATCATCGTGAACCCGGACGGCACGCTGAACGTGCAGGGAATCGTGGCGAAAGAGGGGCCGGCGCCGGACAACGCCGCGGCGATGCGGGCCCCTTCGCCTGCACCTTCCGCCCCGGACAACCTCGCGGGCCGATCCCCGGTTCCCGTGCGGGTCGACGCGCTGACGCTCCAGGGGGGAACGATCCAGTTCAGCGACCAGTACATCAAGCCGAACTACTCCGCGAAACTGGTGGAGATCGGAGGGCGCGTATCCGGCCTTTCCTCCGAGGAGGCCATCCTCGCCGACGTCGAGTTGAAGGGGAAGCTGGGCGTGGGCGCACCCGTCGAGATCCAGGGCAAGATCAACCCGCTGGCCGAGAACCTGTTCCTCGACATCCGGACCGATTTCCGGGATATCGACCTCTCCGCGCTTTCCCCCTATTCCGGCCGGTATGCGGGATACCGGATCCAGAAGGGGAAGCTGTCGCTGAGCCTGAAGTACCACATCGAGAAGAAGAGGCTCGACGCGCAGAACAAGGTCTTCCTCGACCAGTTCACGTTCGGGGAGGCGGTGGACAGCCCGGACGCGACGAAACTCCCGGTCCGGCTCGCGGTCTCCCTCCTCAAGGACCGGAAGGGGGAAATCCACCTTGACCTTCCCGTCACGGGGCAGATCGACGACCCGAAATTCAGCGTCTGGGGGGTCGTCTGGCAGATCGTCAGAAACCTGCTGGTCAAGGCCGCCACCTCGCCCTTCGCGCTGCTTGGGGCGATCTTCGGTGGCGGCGGCGAGGAACTGTCGTACCTCGAGTTCGAACCGGGCTCCTCCCTCGTTCCGGCAGCGGCGGAGGGGAAGCTCGGAAACCTCGTCAAGGTCCTCCGGGACCGGCCCGCCCTGAAGCTCGAGATCGAGGGGCACGTGGACATGGCAGCGGACCGGGAGGGGCTGCGGCAGCTGGCCTTCCGGCGGAAGGTCGCGGCGCGGAAGGCGGAGGAGGTGGCACGGGCCGGGGGGGCCGCGCCCCCGCTGGACAACGTCCGCGTCGAGGCGTCGGAGTACCCGAAATACCTTGCGCGCGCCTACAAGGAGGAGAAGTTCCCCAAGCCGCGCAACTTCCTCGGCATGGCGAAGGACCTGCCGGTGCCGGAGATGGAGAAGTTGATGTTGACGAACATCCGGGTGACGGACGACGACCTGCGGCAGCTCGCCGTGGAGCGCGCCTCCCAGGCGCGGGACCGCCTGGCCGGACCCGGACGGGTGGAACCGGAGCGGATCTTCCTCGTGGAGCCGAAGACGCTTGCGCCGGAGCGGAAGGAGAAGGTGGGGGACAGCCGGGTGGATTTCCGGATACAGTGAGACTCAGGTCGAACAATCCCTGCCGGGGGTGACCATGTCCAGGCCGTTGACGCCAGAAGAGCTCCGAAACTCCTGCGACCCGAAACGGTTCCGGTTCGCCACCACGGCGGAGGTCGCCCCCCTCTCCCGGATCGTCGGGCAGCAGAGGGCCCTCGAGTCGATCGACTTCGGGCTGAACGTGCGCAGCCTCGGGTACAACATCTACGTCCTGGGGGAGAGCGGGACGGGGAAGACCTCGGCCATCCGAGCCTTCATCTCGCAGAAGGCCAAGGCGGAGCCGGTTCCCCCCGACTGGGCGTACGTCTTCAACTTCCGCGAGCCCGAAGAGCCGATCGCCCTTTCCCTGCCGCCCGGAAGGGGGGCGGAGTTCCAGCGGGACATGTCGGAGCTCGTCGCCACCCTGCGGGTCGACATCCCGAAGGTTTTCGAGTCGAAGGAGTACGAACGGCAGAAGAGCGCGATCGTGGAGGCGTTCCAGAAACGGCAGAAGGAGCTCTTCGGGGCGCTCGAGCAGGAGGCGGAGTCGAAGGGGTTCAGCGTCCGCGCCACCGTCACCGGCTTCACCATCGTCGCCGTCGACGAGGCGGGAGAGCCGTTCACCGAGGAGAAGTACAACGCCCTCGAGGAGCGGAAGAAGCGGGAAATGCGGGATCGGGGCCGCCAGGTCCAGGAGCGGCTGGACGACATGGTGCGGAACATCAAGGCGGAGGACAAGGCGACGAAGGACGCCCTCGCGGAAATGGAGCGGAACGCCGCCCTCTCCGTGCTCGGACACCGCATGGAGGATATCCGGAAAAGCCACGAGGGGAACCCGAAGCTGCTTTCGTACCTGGAGACGGTGCAGGAGGACCTGCTCGCGAACCTCGAGGATTTCAAGGGGGGAGGGGAGGAGGCGACCCCGTCGCTCCCCTTCCTCAAGCTCGCGAAGCAGGAGCCGAGTTTCACCCGGTACTCCGTGAACGTCATCGTCAACAATGGCGAAGCGACCGGTGCCCCGTGCGTGTTCGAGAGCAACCCGACCTACTACAACCTGTTCGGCCGCATCGAGCACCGGTTCCAGATGGGTGCGGCCCTCACGGACTTCACGATGATCAAGGCAGGGGCCCTTCACAAGGCGAACGGGGGGTTCCTCGTGATCGGGGCGCTCGACCTCCTGCGGAACATCTTCTCCTACGACGCCCTGAAGCGCGCGGTGCGAAACCGGGAGGTGAAGATCGAGGACGTCTGGGAGCAGTACCGGCTCGTCACCACGTCCGCCATGAAGCCCCAGCCGATCCCGCTTGACGTGAAGATCATCCTCATCGGGAACCCGGAGATCTACTACCTCCTGTACAACCTGGACGAGGAGTACCGCGAGCTGTTCAAGGTGAAGGCCGACTTCGACCACCGGATCGAGCGCACGGAGGAGAACGTCGACAGCTACGCCTCCTTCGTCGCAACCAAGGCGAGGGAGGACGGGCTCCTTCCCTTCGACGCGGCCGGAGTGGCGCGAGTGGTGACTTTCGGGTCGCGGCTGGCGGAGGACCAGCAGAAGCTCTCCACGAAGTTCAGCGACGTCTCCAACCTTCTCCGGGAGGCCCATTACTGGGCGGAAAAGGAGGGGGCGAAAGCCGTTTCGGCCGGACATGTCGAGCAGGCCCTCCGCGCGAAGGTGCTGCGAAACAGCCGGATCGAGGAACGGATGCGGGACCTCGCCGCGGAGGGCACCCTGATCGTGGAGACCGGAGGGGAGCGGGTCGGGCAGGTGAACGGGCTGGCGGTGTACGACATGGGGGACTACAGCTTCGGGAAACCGTCCCGCATCACGGCCACCGTCTACGCCGGCAAGGGCGGGGTGCTCAACATCGAGCGGGAGACCAAGCTCTCCGGGAAGATCCACGAGAAGGCGGTCCTCATCCTCTCCAACTACCTCGGGCGGCGCTTCGCGGGAAAAGCGCCCATCAGCCTCAGCGCGTCGATCACCTTCGAGCAGATGTACGGGATGATCGAGGGGGACTCCGCGACCTGCGCGGAACTGTACGCGCTGCTGTCCTCCCTCGCCGGTGTCCCGGTGCGGCAGGGGATCGCCGTCACGGGGTCGATGGACCAGAACGGCGCGGTTCAGCCCATCGGGGGCGTGAACGAGAAGATCGAGGGGTTCTTCGACCTCTGCCGCCTGCGGGGGCTGGACGGGACCCACGGGGTGCTGATTCCCCGCCGGAACCTCCGGAACCTGATGCTGAAGGACGAGGTGGCGGAGGCCGTGCGGGAAGGCTCGTTCCGCATCTTCGAGATCGACCGGGTGGAGGAGGGGGTCGAGGCGCTGATGGGGATTCCGGCGGGAGAGGCCGGCCCGGACGGCCAGTACCCGGAAGGGACGCTCTACCGGAAGGCGGCGGAACGGCTGCAGGAGCTGCGGGAGGCCGTGAGAGAAAAGAACGACGACGGGAAGAAGGGGTAGGCGCTACACGGAAGCCCCCTTGCCGACGGGGCGGCGTCCCGGCACCGACGCCCCTGCGAGGGTGACCCCCGAGAGGATCAGCCCGATCCCCAGGAGGTGGTAGAGGCGGAACGCCTCTCCGAGGAGCAGCACGGCGAGTAGGGAGCCGAAGGCGGGCATCAGGTGGAGGAACGCCCCCGCCCGGTTCGGGCCCACCTCCCCGACCGCCTGGTTCCAGAAGACGTACGACGCGACCGACGGGAGCAGGGCGAAGTAGAGCAGGCTCCCGATCGTCACGGCGTCCGGCGTCAGGCGCCCCCCCCGAACGACCTCCGCCGCGTAGAGCGGGGCAAGCCACGCCAGGCCGATCCCCACCAACGCGGTCAGGAACGCCATCGGGTGGATCCCTTCCGGCCGGCGGCCGAGGAGCACGGTGTAGATCGCCCAGCAGAGGACGGCCGCGAGCACCCAGAGGTCCCCCGGGTTCACGGAGAGGGACAGGAGCGTCCGCGGAGCTCCCCGGCTGACGATCGCCGCCACGCCGATGAGGGAGACGAGGATCCCCGTCGCCTGCCGCCGCGTGACCCTCTGGCCGCGGACGAGGAAGGCGATCGCGACGATGAAGGCGGGGCAAGCGGAGTTCAGCAGCACCGCATTGGTGGCCGTCGTGGCGCGGAGCCCGACGTACACGAGGGTGTTGAAGGAGCCGACGCCCAGGATCCCGAGGGGGACGAGGACCCTCCAGGACCTCTTCAGGAGGGGCCACTGCTCGCGCAGCCGCGGGTAGGAAAGGGGCAGGAGCAGCGCAAAGGCTCCGGCCCACCGCCAGAACGCCATTCCCACGGGCGGTATGCGACCGCTCACGGCCCTGCCGAGCACGAAGTTCCCGGACCAGAAGAGGGTCGCCAGGGCGAGGAGCAGGTACGGCGGGGCGGGCACGTGGCGGCTCATGGCGCCCATTATCCCACGGACGCGCCGTTCACTTGAGCGCCCGGAAAAGGTTGCTGTACCCGTCCGTCCAGACGCGCTGACCCGGGCGGGCCGGGATCGCCGTGGCGGACGAAAGGGGCCCTCCGTCGAAGAATCCCTGCCTGCCGGTCGCCAGGACCCACGTCGCGCCGAACACGTTGACGTCCTCCGGATCGTCCTGCGTGTCCACGAGCCGCGCCTCCTTGCCCAACGCCTCCGCGGAAAGGCGTACGACGGGCTTCAGGTCCAGGTACTTGTTCGAGACGTGCACGGCGAGGACGCCGTTGTCCGACAGATGGCGGAAATAGAGCGCGAACGCCTCGCGGGTGAGAAGGTGCACGGGGATCGCGTCGCTGGTGAAGGCGTCCACCACGAGGAGGTCGAAACGTGCCGGCGGTTCGCGCTCGAGGGAGAGGCGGGCATCGCCCAGGACCACGGTGACGGATGCCCGTGAATCGGGGAGGTAACGGAACTCCTCCCGCGAAAGACGCTCCACGTTGGGGTCGATCTCGTAGAAACGGTATTGATCCCCCGGACGGCCGTAGGCGGCGAGCGTGCCGGTCCCCAGGCCGATCACGCCGACCCGATGGGGAGCTCCGTCGCGGGTCGCCGCGAGGGCCAGGCCCACTCCGGAACCCGGGCCGTAATACGTGGTGGGCTTCCCGCGAAGCCCCGGTTCCAGGTATTGCACCCCGTGGTTGATCACCCCGTGAGTGAGCTTCCGGACGATCCCCCTGCCGTCTTCGGCAGAGACGTCGGTCACACGGAGGGCACCGTAGAAGTTGCGGACGGAAACGCGGGCGTACCGGAACATCCCGCGGATCTCGTTTCCCACGAACACGGCCAGCCCGGTGGAGAGCAGGAGAGCTGCGCACGGGAGGGCGGCGCGCCGCCAGAAGGGTCCGGTGGCGGCACGGGCCTCGAGAACGAGCAGAAACGTAGCGAGGACGGCGAGAGCGAGCAGGCTCGCGTGGATTTCCACCAGCCCGGGGAACAGGAACGGAGCCGCAAGGCCGACGAACGCGCCGCCGAGGGCCCCGCCGAGGGAGATCATCAGGTAGAAGACGGTGAGGTGCGCGGGAGCGGGTTTCCCGGCCGCCAGTTCGCCGTGGCAGAACATGCAGAAGAGAAAGAGCGCGACCGTGAAGGCCGAAACGGAGACCGGGAGGTTCCGGAAATCCACCCCCGCGCGGAGAAGCCACCCGCACCCTGCGAAAGCGGCAGGGAGCAGGGCGAGGAAGACCGGGCGGCGGTAATATCGCTCCCCCTCGGCAAAGCAGAGGATGAACGAAAGGAGGTACACGGACAGCGGCAACATCCAGAGGAACGGGATGGCGGCGACGTTCTGGGTCATGTGGCCTGTGAACGACAACAGGAGAGCGGCCCCGCAGGCGGCGAGGGTTACCCAGAGCAGGCATTTCCGGACGCCGGGAGAAGGGTCTTCCGAGGGTTCGTTCCGCAAAGGTCCGGTCGGCGCAGGATCGTTCCGGGACCGGATCGCGGCCGCGCCACACAGGCAGACGAACGCCGCGTAGCCCGCGGACCACGAATACGCCTGCCGCGTCGAGTCGAGGAACGGTTCGACTCCGACCGGGTAGGAGAGGAGCCCCAGCATCGAACCCGCGTTGGAGAGGGCATAGAGGCGGTACGGAATCTCCCCGCGGGACCTCCTCGCGCACCATGCGGAAACCAGCGGGCTTGTCGCGGAAAGGAGGAGGTACGGAAGTCCCACCGTCGCGGCCAGGAGCCCGAGAATCCGTGCAACGGGATTTTCCGCGCCCGACGGCTTCCACGACGGCGAGGGGAGCACCGGGAGGAAACAGAGGCTGGCCAGCAACAGGGCCAGGTGGAGAGCCGCCTGGCCGCGCGGGGGGAAACGACGGATCAGGAGGTGGGAATACAGGT
>DASWBR010000128.1:0-18562 GCA_036390495.1 Candidatus Deferrimicrobiaceae bacterium
CGTCTTTCCCAGTATAGGAAATCCGGGCCGTCCGGGTCAAAGGAGAAGACGGCGCACGCTTTCCATCAGGGCGGGGATGTCGCCCTCCTTCGAGCAGGCGACCGGGATCGGCGGGAGAACCTCGACCCGGATCACCCCCGGATGGAAATGCCCTGAGCCGCCGGGTGGACACACGCGCCGGGCGCCTTCGATCCGCAGGGGGGCGATAGGAAAACCGGTCTGCAGCGCGAGGTGAAATCCGCCCTTCTTCAGGGGTTGCAGCGCGCCATCGGGACTGACCCTCCCCTCCGGGAAGATGACGACGGAACTGTTCGCGGAGAGCCCCGAAGCCGCCCCGGCGAGCGATGCCTTCGCCTGCTGCCGGTCCTCCCGATCCACCACGATCTGGCCAAGGCAGGTGAGCGCCCACCCGAAGACGGGGATCCGGGCGAACTCCTTCTTGAAGACAAAATGGAGGGGATGGGGGATGGCGACCGCTACCGCGAGGGGATCCGCGATGGAGGTGTGTCGGGCCATGAAGACGTATGGCGCCCCCGGGTCGATGCGCTCCATCCCGGCGTGCACGACCCGGACCCGGAACGCCCCGAGCAGGGAACGCGAGTACACCTTCGATACGATCCGGAACATCCTGCCCTTCCGCGCCAATCCTCTCTGGAGCGCCCCCGCGAGGATGGCCGGGATCCCGATGCACAGGGTCAAGCCAGCGACGTAGAGCCACTGGAAAACGGTCGTCTTCCTCAATGAACTCCTTTTCGCCCTACCGGTTGACCGCCTTCATCGCCGGCTCCGGGTACCGGTTTCCGCTCGCCGCCCCGACGGGAAACGCCGCCTCGATCCGGGCGGCGTCTTCCGCCGCCAGGACCACCCCCACGGCGCCGGCGTTTTCCTCGAGGCGCTCCACCCGCTTGGTCCCCGGAATCGGCACGATGTCCTCCCCGCGGGTCAACAGCCACGCCAGCGCGAGCTGGGAGGGCCGGCATTTCTTTTCCGCCGCCATCTCCTCCAGGCGCGTCACCAGGGTCAGGTTGCGGCCCAGGTTCTCCCCCATGAAGCGGGGCGAGTTCCGGCGGTAATCCCCTTCCCCGAGATCCTCCGGCCCGCGGATCCGGCCCCCGAAGATCCCCCTCCCCAGGGGGCTGTACGCCACGAAGCCGACGCCCAGTTCCCGGCAGGTGGGGATCACCTCCGCCTCGGGTTCCCGCGTCCAGAGGGAATATTCCGACTGCAACGCCGCGATCGGATGAACCGCGCACGCCCTGCGGATCGAGAGTGGCGCGGCCTCGGACAACCCGAGGTACCGGACCTTCCCCTCCCGGACGAGATCCGCCATGGCTCCCACCGTGTCCTCGATGGGGGTGGCGGGGTCCACCCGGTGCTGGTAATACAGGTCGATGACGTCCGTTCCGAGACGCCGCAGGCTGGCCTCGCAGCAGGAGCGGACGTACTCCGGTCTCCCGTCGACGCCCAGCCAGCTTCCGTCCATCCCCCGGACGTTCCCGAATTTCGTCGCCAGCACGGCCTCGCCTCGGCGGCCGCGGATCGCCTTCCCCACGAGCTGCTCGTTGCGACCCAGGCCGTACACGTCCGCGGTATCGAGGAAATTCATCCCCATGTCGAGGGCGCGGTGGATCGTCCGGATCGATTCCCCCTCGTCCCCCGGGCCGTAGAATTCCGACATTCCCATGCATCCCAGCCCCATCCGGGACACCGCAAGACGGCTGCTTCCAAGAGGTACCTGAATCATCGACTGCCTCCCCTGTCGCGCTCCGGTATTCCCCATCCAGATCCAGTATGCACCAGCGGTTTGCGATTCAGAAACCCTCTCAATATTCCCCGAAGAACTTCCGATATGAATCCGGAGCACCTTGGAGTCATTTTCTGCGTCCGGGGAACCATGGAATCTTTAAGCCGCCTGATCGCGAACCTGACCATCTGCCTGCTCACGGTCGTCCTCATCATCGAGTACGTGTACCGGAAGCGGGCGCTGCGCAGGGATGCCGACCTGAACCGCCAGAAGCAGCAACAGCTTTCCCTGCTCTCCCAGGAACTGAAAACGTTGAAGAACGAGTTGGTCCGCAAGGGAGAAATCGCCGACCAGATTCCCCTGATTGCGAAGAAGATGACGGAGATGCTTCCCCGGAGTTCCTGCGCCACGGTCGCGGTCCGGTCCGTGAAGGAGTTCTTCCACGCGGCGAAGGCGGGGTTCTTCGTGCCGATCGCCGGCTCCGACGACTACACTCTCGAGGCGGGTGCAGGGTTCCCGCCGGACTGGCAAGGGAATATCCGCGTACATGCCGGCGACGGCATCCTGGGCATGGCGCTCCGGGGAAAGGTGGTCCTCTCGAGGAACGAGACGGCCGAATTCGCGAACCGGAGGGTGTCGCCGCTGTCCCTGGAGGGGTTGGGCGTGGCCCCCGACTACGTCGCCCCGGTGTTCGGCCTGTCCGGCATCGCCGGCGCGCTCGTGATCGCGGGTTCCACCGTTCCGCTGGAAGGGGAGCGGAAATACGTGTCCATGCTGGCGGACCTCTTTTCCGTGGCGCTGAAGATCGCGGCCCTTTCCGGTTCGGAAAAATCCGACATCTGGATGGATCCCCTCACCGGCCTGTCCAGCCGGCTGCATTTCGCCAAACGGTTCGAAGGCGAGATCCGGCGCACGGAGAATTACGGGCAGTCCCTCGGTCTCTTCCTGTTCGACATCGACGAGTTCAAGAAGATCAACGACACCTACGGCCACCATGCCGGCGACGGCGTGATCCGGAACCTGGCGGGAATCGTCCGGCAGAACACCAGAGGGTCCGACCTCGTCGGGCGATTCGGGGGCGACGAGTTCATGGTGCTTCTGACCTCCACGTCCCGGGAGAGGGCGGAGGCGTTCGTGGAGAAATTGAGGGCCCTGATCGGGACATCCGAATTCCGGATCCCGGACTGCGAGAAGCCCCTCCGGATCACCATCAGCGGCGGGCTGGCCATGTTCCCCGCCCATGGGCAGTCCACCCCGGAACTGTTCCGGGCCGCGGACGACGCCCTTTACGAGGCGAAGCGCAGCGGCAGGAACCGGATCGTCGTCGCGCGGAACGCAGGGCTGTACGGAGGGACGTCCTCAGGCTCTCAGCGTGATCCGGAGGATCTGGGCGGGACGCCATAGGCGCATGCACGCCCCCCAGGTTCCCGTTCCGCGGGAGACCACGATTTTCATCCCCCCCGTTTCGTATATTCCGTCCACATACGGGTACACGAGGCGAACGAGGTAGCCGAGCGGCCAAATCTGCCCGCCGTGGGTGTGGCCGCTGAGCATCAGGCCCACGCCCGCCGCGGCCGCCTTCTCCGCATCCACGGGTGCGTGCTGCAGCAGGATGCTGGCTCCCGGGGGCCTCCCGGCCAGGGCCCGTAGGATCGGGTTCTCCCCCTTCCCGGTCCGGAGGCGCTGCGGGATCCCGTCGACTCCCGAAAGGACGAGGCCGGGGAGCACCTCTGCCCACCGGTTGTCCAGCACGCGGATCCCTGCCTCGCCGGATGGAAACATGCCGTTTCCGCCCCGGCCGTGCGACTCGTGGTTTCCCGCCACCGCCCAGACGCCCAGGGGAGCGGACAGGGTTCCCAGGGCCGGGATCAGATCCTGCCTGGGGGGCCCGTGCCCTTCGAAGAGGTCCCCCAGCAACACCACGATGTCGGGTCGTAGGGCGAGAACCTGTCCGACCCGCGCATCGAGCCAGCGCTCCCCGCGGAACGTTCCGAGATGCAGGTCGGACATGGCCACGAGGACCGTGCCATCCAGCCTGTCCGGGAGTCCGGGAAGGCGCACCTCGTACTCCTCCACCACCGGCGCGCGCAATCCCTGGAACAGGGCGATGGCGGAGAGCACTCCGCCGGCCGCGAGGGCCCATCCCCTCAACGAAGGGGCCGACCGTCCGGCGAGGGAACCGAACCCGGTCGCGAGATCCAGCGCGAGGAGGGACACGGAGGCGAGGAAGATCATCGCCAGCCAGTTCATGGCGATCGCTTCCAGCACGGCGGCCGCGCCCCCGCTGCCGCCGTGTCCAAGGACCCGGGCTGCGGCGAAACCCGCCCAAAGGAACGCTCCGGTCCCGGCGAGGACCGCCCTCGGGACGCGTCGCGCCACCGCCGGGACGGAGGACGCCCGCCAGAAGACGTACAGGTGCAACAGGGCGGCGGCGGCAAGGAGAAAGACCCCGAACAAGAATCCTCCAACGGGCGGATCTGGGCCCATGATACCGGATGGCGTCCTGTGATATAAACCCCGTGTGCAGGCCCGCCTCGAGACATTCCTCGCGGGGAACCGTACCATCGAGTTCTCCTGGCACGGACCCGGCCCGGAGGATGCCCCCACCCTCGTCTTCCTTCACGACGGAATCGGTTGCGCGGCGACCTGGCGGGACTTTCCGGCGGCGCTCGCCCGGAAAACGGGATGCGGCGCCCTCGTCTACAGCCGGGCCGGATACGGCGGCTCCGATCCGGTCCCCCTTCCGAGGCCGCTCACCTACATGAACGAGGAGGGGTTCACCGGCCTCCCCGAGGTCCTCGACGCGGCCTGCGTCCGGACCGCCTACCTCGTCGGGCACAGCGACGGCGGTTCCATCGCGCTCCTCCACGCCTCGACGCCGCGTGCCCGGCCCCGGGTGCGCGGCCTGCTGCTCGAGGCTCCGCACGTGTTCTGCGAGGAGGTCACCGTTCGCGCCATCGGCCAGGCGCGCGAGGAATACCTGCACGGCGGCCTTCGCGCGAGGCTCGCGCGGTACCACGGTCCGAACGTGGAGTGCGCCTTCTGGGGTTGGAACCGGGCCTGGCTCGCCCCCGGCTTCCGGTCGTGGAACATCGAGGATTGCCTGCCCGCCGTCACGGTCCCGGTGCTCGTGGTGCAGGGGGTCGACGACCCGTACGGGACCCTTCTGCAGGTCGAAGCGATCGAACGCGGGTGCGGCGGCCCGGTCCGAAGGTGCGTGCTCGAACGGTGCGGACACAGCCCGCACCGGGACCGGCCGGATGAGACCCTCCTGGAGATGGCGACGTTCCTCCGCGACCTCCGGGAGGGGTAGTCGACGGGGAAGGGTCTTACGGTTTCTTCCCCTTCCCCGCATCCCCCGGTTGCGGATTCGCCGGAACGAAATCCAGGGCCGCCGAGTTCATGCAGTACCGGAGACCCGTGGGCTTCGGCCCGTCGGGGAAGACGTGCCCGAGGTGTGCGTCGCACCGGCTGCACAGCACCTCGGTCCGCCGCGAGAAGAAACTGTTGTCCTCCTCGGTCCGGACGTTCTCCGGCGCGACGGGGGCGTAGAAACTCGGCCACCCCGTCCCCGAATCGAACTGTGTGGACGAGGAGAACAGGTCGTTCCCGCAGCAGACGCAACGGTACAGACCGTTGCCGTGTTCGTTCCAGTATTTCCCCGTGAACGCCCGCTCCGTCCCCTTCTTCCGGGTCACCTGGTACTGCTCCGGGGTGAGGATCTTCCTCCACTCCGCATCGCTTTTGACCACCCGGTCCGCCACGACGTACCCCCTTTTCTCCACGGAATAGACTTTCACGCTGCGGGAATCCCCTCCTCCGCCCGGTGATTCCGCCCGCTGTCCGGCCCCGGAGCCGCGCGGCATCCCGAGGCTCCCGAGCAGGAGCCACCCCGCCGCCGCCAGGCCGTACCGGAGGAACTCCCCCCTTCCCATCGGATAATCCCATGGCTTCTTCATCCCCTTCGCCCTCCACAGGAGGCGTTGTGCGCCTCCTTTCGTGATCTTAGTCGAGGGATTCCCCGGAAACTTACGGGGCGGGAAGAATCCGGATGGATCCAGGAAAGGAAATTCCGCGCAGGAAAAAGGCAGGGCCGGCGCGTGCCGGCCCTGCCCTCTCCCGTCGATCTCCGCCGGTCTCACACGGCGGAACAAAAACCGTTCTTACGGCTTTCCTTTGTCGTGGGGTACCTCCACCTCCTCCTTCCCCTCCCGGGAGACGTTGCCGGAAAAATCGGTCACGGTGATCGTGGCGGTATAGATGCGACCGTTCCCCGTGCCCGACCGCTCCGCGCGGATGTCGGCCGTCAGGAGGCCCGTGATGTTCCAGTCCGGCGCCGTATCCCCGTCCCCGAGGCCGTTCACCGGCTCGTTGCTTTCCACGTTGACGATCCGGGCAACGGGATTCGCGTCGCAGTTGTCCTTCGCGCGAACGGTGAACGTGACCGGGACGAACTTGTGGTTCGGCGGCCACAGGACCTCCGGGTTCGCCTCGATCCCGAGGATGACCGGCGCGGTGTTGTCCACCACCGTGACGACGACGTTGTCGGAGTCGGTCCCGCCGAACCCGTCGTCCACGGTGAGCGTGAAGGTGTAGGTCCCGAGCGTGAGAGCGACCTCCGGCGTGGGGCCGCTCAGGGTGCCCCCCGTCCAGGTCCAGAGGTACGTGAGGGGATCGCCGTCGGGGTCGGTGGAGCCCGATCCGTCGAGACGGACCAGGGCCTGGCAGTCGTTGTCGACTGCAAACGTGTTGTCCACGCCGGCGTTTGCGACCGGGGGATGGTTCACCGTCCCGTAAAGAACGTTCACGGAGCCGGCGTCCACCACGGCCACGACGTCTTCTCCCGGAACGCCGATGGCCAGGTCCGCGACGCCATCCTTGTCGAAATCCGCCGCCACCAGGGCCGAGCCGAACGCATCGCCGGCCTCCGCTCCACCGTCTTTGTCGAGCCCGCTCTGGTCCCACAGCTGGTTGTGCAGCGTGGTGATCCCGTTCGCCGAGCCATACAATACGTTCACGGAACCGGCGTCCGTGTTTCCGGAAACGTCGGCCCCGGGCACCCCGATGGCCAAGTCGGCATAGCCGGTCCCGTCGAAGTCGCCGGCCGCGAGGGAATACCCGAAACGGTCCCCCTCCGCGGGATCCCCGAGAACACCGTCGCCCGCCCGCGACCAGAGCCGGTTCTCCGAAGCGTTCAGGCCGTCCGGGTCGCCGCCGCGGAGCACGTTCACGGCGCCGCCCTTCACCCCCGCCGTGTTGTCGCCCGGCACGCCAACGGCCAGGTCGGCGTATCCGTCATTGTCGAAGTCGCCCGCGGCGAGGGAGTACCCGAACTGATCCCCGGGGTCCGCGTTGCCCAGCACGCCCCCGCTTCCCTGGGACCAGATCTGGCTCCCGGAAGATACCAGGCCGCCCGTCTTTCCGTAGAGCACGTTGACGGCGCCGGCCCTCACCCCGGCCGCGTTGTCGCCCGGCACCCCGACGGCCAGGTCTGCGAACCCGTCGTCGTTGAAGTCACCGGACGTCAGGGAAAACCCGAACTGGTCGTCCGCCTCCGCAGTCCCCGGAACATCGGCGCTGTCCTGGGACCAGAACTGGCTGCCGGAAGAGCCCAACCCCGTCGCCGATCCGTACAGGACGTTTACGGCCCCGGCCTTCACCCCGGCCGTGTTGTCGCCCGGTACGCCGATGGCCAGGTCGTCGAACCCGTCGTTATTGAAGTTCCCGGACGCCAGGGAGAATCCGAGCAGATCCGCTGGTTCGGGAACCCCCGGGATAACCACGTTGTCCTGGAACCAGGCCTGGTGCCCCGAAGATGCCAGGCCGACGCCCTTTTCCCCGTAAAGGATCAGAACGGATCCGGTCTTCCCCGCCGCCGTGTTGTCGCCCGGCACGCCGATGGCCAGGTCCGCGACGTTGTCGCCGTTGAAATCCCCGGAGGCCAGGGAATACCCGAAACGGTCTCCGGCTTCGTCCGTTCCGCCGATTCCGGGCGATCCCTGGTTCCATCTCTGGAATTCGATCTCAAGGACCCCCGCGTTGGATCCGCGGAAGACGCTCACCGCGCCCCGGTCGCTGTTGTCGAACGGTATCCCCACCGCCAGATCCGGGTACCCGTCCCCGTCGAAATCCCCGGACGCCACGGCGAACCCGAAGAACACGTTGTCGGTGGGGCCCGGCAGGGTGCCCGTTTCGGACAATATCTGGTTGTCCACCCCCGATAGACCCGAGGCAAGCGGTTTCGGCCCCGCCGTGGAACCGCTCGTGGATGTGGACGAGGACCCGCCGCAGGCGGCCAGCAGGAGGGCAAGAGTGATAACGAACCCCGACAGCAGGAGAACCCTTCCCGGATACCTCATACTGACCCCCCTTGGGAGCCGGAGTTTCCCCGGCGTCTGGATGGATTTCCCGTATAAGACCTCAATTGGAGAAAGGAAAAAGCAAGAAACGTTCCGGAAGGAAATCCCAGTTGCCAAAGCCGGAATCAGGTTGGGAATCAAGAGATTCCGATGCGGCGTGGATCCCCCGGGATTCCGGGGCGGGAAACGGAATTCCCATACGGGGCATATTTTCTCCCTTTATCCGAATTACCCCCTTCGCAGGCGCAGGACGGAAATGGACGGGACCCCGCGGATTATCGGAGTGACATTTTTTGTCGCGTACCGGTCGGCGTTCCTGGTTTCCCGCCGAAGATTGTCACCCTGAACCTGCGCATTGATTCTAAATAGCTTGATATATATAGGGTTTTCACAATTTCGTTCCTTGGCACGCTATTTTCATGGGAATTGGCAGGGGGGGGACCATGAGGACAAGGAGAGCCGCATGCTGAGTTCATGGACGAGGAAAGGGAAGAGACAGGGATTCCTCTTCGCGATCATCCTGCTGGCGCTGCCCGCCGCCGCGTGGTGCCTCCCAACCGACGGGCAGGTAACCATCGGCGTGATCCGGAACTCGACGGGAACGGCAGCCGTCACCCGCGGAGACCTGTCCCTCCCGGCCGTCGCGGGAACGAAGATTCAGGCCGGTGACACCCTGAGCACCGGGTTTGACGGGTCCATGGGCGTCATCCTCCGGGACAACTCCACCCTGTCCCTGGGGCCGGGAAGCACCCTCGTCATCCGGAACTTCCTCTACTCGCCGCGCGAGGGGAAACTGGGGCTGCTGGCCCGCATTTCCAGCGGGACCATGGCCTACATCTCCGGCCTGATCGGAAAACTCGCCCCGCAGTCGGTGCGATTCGACACGCCCGTGGCCACGATCGGGATCCGGGGGACCTATTTCGCGGTGATTGTCGGGGAACCCGGGCCGCAGTGAGCGGCTGAGCCGATCACAGCAGTTCCCGCACCTTCTTCAGCACCGCGATGTTCTGCGAGTGCCCCGTCATGTTCGCGACCACTCTCGCCTGCAGCCTGCGACCGAGAAGGTACAGGTCGCCGATGGCGTCCAGGATCTTGTGGCGGACCGGCTCGTCCGGGAACCGGAGGGCGTCGTTGATCGGCCCGTCCTCCCCGAAAAGGATGAAGTTGTCGAAGCGGCCGCCAAGGGCCAGCCCCTGCTTCTGCAGCATCCCGATGTCCCGCGCGAACCCGAAGGTCCGCGCCGGAGCGATTTCCTTCCTGTAGGCTGCCGGGTCGTCGAGCCGGAAGACGAAGCGCTGCCGGCCCACCGGCGCGGGGTATTCGAGCGTGTAATCGATCTCGAACGCGTCGCACGGCGTAAGGAGGATCGACGCCTTCCCCGCGTCGACCCGGACCGGCTCCTTCACCACGATCTGGTGCCACTCCCCGAGCTGGTTCTCGAAGCCGACCTCCTCGAACAGGGAGCAGAACTCCACGGCGGAGCCGTCCAGCACCGGAACCTCGCCGTTGCACTTGATGAGGAGGTTGCTGACCCCGTAGGCGTTGAGCGCGGACATGACGTGCTCGATGGTCGCCACCTGGGTGGTCCCGAGGCGGATCGTCGTGGCGTACCCGGTGGACCCGACGTAATCCAGGTGCGCCGGGACCGTCGGCATGTCCGACACGCCGACGAAATGGATCCCCGAGCCGGGGCCCAGCGGCTCGAGGATCAGGCCGCTTTTCTTCCCGGAGTGGAGCCCCTGGCCGTACATCACCGCGCTGCGGGCGAGCGTCCGCTGCGGCATGAGGGCGCCGCGCAACGTCTGGCGTTCGAACACCACGGAGCGCAGCTGCGGGGTCTGACCCGGCGGAACGGTTTCCGGCAGCGGCGCCGTTTCCCCCGTTGCGGCTTCCGGTGCGGGTTCCTGCACTCCCAGGGCGCGGCGGATCGCGTTCAGGACGAGTTCGAGCTCGAGCGGCTTCTCGATGAAATCCGAGGCGCCCACCTTCGTCGCCTTGATCGCGGTCGAAATCGTCGCGTGCCCGCTCATCATGATCACGGGCGTCGCGGGCTGCAGCTCCTTGATGCGTCGGAGCGTCTCGATCCCGTCCATGCCCGGCATCCAGATGTCGAGGAGTACGAGCGACGGATGGAGATCCTGGAGCCTGCGGAGCGCGTCGGCGCCGTCGGCGGCGAGGGCGCAAGAATACCCTTCGTCGCTCAGGACGCCCTCGAGCGACTTCCGGATGCTGGCCTCGTCGTCGACGATCAGGATCGGACCGGGATGCGTCATGGAGGATTCTCCCCTGGGTTGTGGGCCGGCGGATCGGACGCGGACCCTGTTCCCATGGTACACCAACCGGCCGACGGGCCGGACACGCTCAGTAGGCCCGGTTGTCGAAGACCCGGCGGGTCTTCCGCTCGGACCGCGGCAGGGTCCCGTGCGGGAGGATTTCCACCGAGCAGGAAACCATGAGGTTGTGCTTGATTCCGCTGGCGATCGAGCCGGCGAGGCGGCCTTCCGCCCCCTCCACGGATTGCCCTGCGCGCTCCACCTTGAGGACCATGTGGTCTTTCCCGTCCTCCCGCCGTTCGAAGTGCACCTGGTACTCGCTTCCCGCCCCGGGAACCCGTGACAGCACCTCGTCCACCTGCCCGGGATAGATGTTCACGCCGCGGAAGACGATCATGTCGTCGGAACGCCCCAGGATCCGGTCGTGCCGCGGCAGGATGCAGCCGCACGGGCAATCCCCCCCGAGGAACCGCGTCAGGTCGCGCGAACGGTACCGGATGAGGGGCGCGGCCTCCTTCCCGAGCGTGGTGTACACCATCTCCCCGATCTCCCCCGGGGCGACCGGCTGCAGGGTCTCGGGGTCGAGAAGTTCCAGGATGTAGTAGTCCGCCCAGTAATGGATCCCTGTCTCGTGGCTGCACGACAGGCCCGTGCCCGGCCCGTACAACTCGGTGAGCCCCGGGATGTCGTACACCTCCCGCACGCCGAGGAGTTCCTTGATCGTCGCGATCATGGCGTCGCTGGTCCGCTCCGCCCCCAGGATGACCTTCCGCAGGCTCAACCGGTCGCGGATCCCGCGGGCGTGGACCTCTTCCGCCAGGAGCAACCCCATCGACGCGGTGCAGCAGATGGCCGTCGTCTGCAGGTCCAGCAGGAACGTGCACTGGAGGTCGAGGTTCCCCGGGCCGGACGGGATGGCCATCGCCCCGAACTTCTCCGCGCCGAGCTGGAAGCCGGCGCCCGCGGTCCACAGGCCGTATCCCACGCAGATCTGGACCCGGTCCTCCCGGGAAAGCCCCGCCATCTCGTAGCACCGGGCGAACATGCAGAGCCAGTCGTCGATGTCTTTCTGCGTGTAGCACAGGATCTTCCGCTTCCCCGTCGTCCCCGAGGAGGAGTGGATCCGTACGACCTCCCGGGGGTCAACCGAGAGAAGCGGAAGAGGATATCCGTCCCGCAGGTCTTCCGCGTTGGTGAACGGGAGCCGCGCGAGGTCGTCGAGCGACCGGATGTCCGCGGGGGCCACCCCCGCCGCGTCCAGCCTGCGGCGGTAGAACGGCGAGTTCCGGTGGGCGTGGGCCACCGTCCACTGCAGTCCGTTCCGCTGAAAGGAAGGCAATTCCGCGGCCGAGGCGTATTTCGGCGGGAACCGGGTCAGCATCGGGAAATCTTACCGCCTGCCGTACGACATTCCAAGGTCCAGCCCGGCCAGGGAAGCGGCTAGGAGGGAGCCCCTCCCCTCGAACCGTCGGGAGATCGTCTCCCGCATCTCCTCCCCGGTGCAGAAGACCTTCCCCCCGTCGCCGGACGCCACCAGCCGGGCGAGCGTGAACCCGAGGAGCACCATGTTCGCCCCCTGCGGGTTTCCGGCTTCCGCCGCGATCCTCTCTGCGTTCACAGCGTGGACAGGGAAAGGGAAATCCCCCGGAGCCGCTTTCGCATTCACCACGGCCCACCCTCCGGGCCGCAGGAACCGGTGGTGGACGGAAAGGTTCTCCTCCTTCAGCACGACGAGGCCGTCGGCGTGGCCCGCGCGGATGAGCGGGCTCGCGAAATCTCCCACCTTGAGGTGGGACACGACCACTCCGCCGCGCTGCGCCATCCCGTGGGTCTCCGATGTCAGGACGTTCTCCCCCTTCGCGATGGCCGCTTCCGCGAGCAGACGCGTGACGAACAGGACCCCCTGCCCTCCCACGCCGCTCACGAGGATCTGCGCACGCACGGGAAAACTCCCTGCGCCCGTCATCTTCCCGTTTCTCCCTTGCCGCCCGCGGCCCGGATCGCCCCCAGCGGGCACACGTCGATGCAGACGCCGCATCCCGTGCACAGGAGGGGGTCGATCCGGACGCGCTTTCCCTCCTCTTCGTAGACGAGCGCCGGGCACTCGAACTGCGTCACGCAGTGGCGGCAGCCGGTGCAGTCGCCGGTGACGACGACCTCCATCGGCTCCGGCAGGCGGCCGGCCAGGCTGCGGTCCATCACGCACGGCTCCCTCGCGATGACCACCGCCGGCCCCTTCTCGCGGCTGTACCGGAGTGCCTCCTTGAGGAGAAGGGTGAAATCCCGGATGCGACCCGGTGCGCCGACCTTGCAGAACCCCACCCCGCAGGCGCGCACGAGCGCCTCCATGTCCACGACTCCCGTCGGGTCGCCCGACGCCCCGCTCCCCGTGGCGGGGGTGGGCTGGAACCCGGTCATCGCGGTCGTGGAGTTGTCCAGGATCACGAGGACGAACCGGGCCCCCTGCACCACGGCGTCGATCAGGGGGGGGATGCCGGCGTGGTAGAAAGTCGAGTCCCCGATCGTGGCGACGATGTCGACGGTCTTCCCCCCGATGCGGTGGGCGTGGTAGAAGCCGGCGGCCTGGCTCACCGCGGCTCCCATGCAGAGCACGGTGTCGACGCCGCCCAGGTTCAGGCCCAGCGTGTAGCACCCGATGTCGCTCGGGTAGATCCCCTTCGGGGCGGCTTTCTTGATGGCGTAGAAGCTCGACCGGTGCGGGCACCCCGCGCAGAGCGTGGGCCGCCGGCCCCCGGCCGGCGATGGAGTCGCGGGCACCGTCCCGCCGGCGCGCCCGGCAAACCGCCCGACGATGCTCTCCACGGCCTCCGGCAACAGTTCCCCCGCCTCCGGGACCGCCCCGGTCGCCTTCCCCCGGACGCGGTTCCGGTCGAGGAACTGCATCTCGATGACGCCGGTCGTCTCCTCCAGGACGAGGATCTCTTCGTACGCGCCGAGGACGTGGGAGACGAACGCGGCGTGCAGCGGATACGGCTGCACGACCTGGTACAGGGGGACGGAGTCCCACAGGCCGGAGTCCGCCAGGATCTCCCGGGCGTGCGCCGCCGCGACGCCGGAGGCGACGATCGCCTTCCTGCCCGCGGCGCCGGGATTCACCCGGAACGGAGCGGTCGGCTCCCACCCGGCGATGGCGGCGAGCTTTCCGGCGAGCTCCCGGTGCAGCTCGTACCGGAACGCGGGAGTCGCGGCCCAGCGGGAGGGGTCTTTCCGGAATCCGGGCTCCCTCGCCGGCTCCGGAATCTCCCCCGGAAGGATGTCCTGGCACGCGTGGCAGACCCGCGTGGTGGGGCGAAGCATCACGGGGATTCCGAACTTCTCCGAGAGTCCGTACCCCCGCCCGATCAGATCCCGGGCGTGCCGGGGGGAATCCGGGTCCAGCACCGGGATCCTGGCCATCATGGCCATCAGGCGGCTGTCCTGCTCGGTCTGCGAGGAGTGCGGCCCCGGATCGTCCGCGCTGATGACGAGGAGCCCCCCAACGACGCCCGTGTACGCGGCGCTCATCAGCGGGTCGGAGGCGACGTTGAGGCCCACCTGCTTCATGCTGGCCGCCGCGCGAAGCCCGGTCAGGCTCCCGGTGTAGGCGATCTCCAGGGCGACCTTCTCGTTCACCGCCCACTCCGCGTACATGGAGACGCCGCGTTCCTTCGAGAGCCTCGCCACGGCGGAAAGGATTTCCGAAGCCGGCGTCCCGGGGTAGGAGGTGGCCACGCGGCACCCGTTCTCGAGCAGGGCGAGGGCCATCGCCTCGTTCCCGAGCATGAGGATCCGCCGGCTCAAGGGAACACCGCGACCGCTACTTCACCAGGTCGGACAGGACCAGCACGGTCCAGTACGGCGAGATCATGAGGATGGCGATGGAGACGATGTAGGACGGCATGTAGTAGAAGCTTCCCCGGAAGACGGTCCCCAGGGGGATGCCGGACATCCCGGACACCACGTAGCAGCAGATGCCGATGGGGGGCATGATGGAGCCCATCGTCGTCACGATCGTGATCACCTGTCCGAACCAGATCGGGTCGTACCCCAGCTGGACGACCAGCGGGTAGAAGATCGGAAGCGAGACGAGCAGGAACGCCAGGGCGTCCATGACGCAGCCGCCGACGATGTAGCAGAGCAGGATCACCCAGAGCACCATCCACCGGGGGAGCGCGAGCGCCTGGATCCAATCCGCTGCCTCGAACGGAAGGCGGGTGACCGTCAGGAACCGTGCGAAGATCACCGCGCCCGCGACGATCATGAACACCATGCAGGAGATGCGGAGGGTGTCGGTCATGGAATCGAGGAACTTCTTCCACGTCAGCTTGCCCCGCGCGAGGCAGATGAGGAACCCCAGGAAGCAGCTGACGGCGGCGGCTTCCGTGGCGGTCACGACCCCCGTGAACAGGGCGTACATGATGATCCCGAAGAGCACGAGGATGTCGACGGCCGCGGGGAGCGCCGCGATCCGCTCCTTCCAGCCGAACCGCGGCCCGGCGGCGCCCCAGTCCGGGTGCATCCGGCAGATCCAGACCACCGTGCCCAGGATGGCGACGGTCAGGATGGCGCTCGGAATGACGTTGCCGAAGAACAGCTTCCCGATGGACTGGCCGGTGTACAGGCCGTAGACCACGAGGACGATCGAGGGCGGGATCAGGACTCCGAGCGTCGCCCCCGCGGCGACCGATCCGGCGTTCAGCATGGGGTGGTACCTGTACTCCTTCATGGCGGGGATCGCGACGGCGCTCATCGTGGCCGCCGTGGCCGTGTTCGAGCCGGAGATGGCGGAGAAGGCGGCCGAGGCCATGATGGTCGTCATGGCGAGGCCTCCCCGGTAGTGGCCGAACCACTTGTAGGTGGCGTCGTAGAGGCTGAAGTTGTACCCCGCGTAATGGACGATCTCCCCGACCAGGATGAACAGGGGGATCACCGTCAGCCCGTAGCTGGAGAAGATGTTCCACATCTCGGTGCCCACGATCGAGAACGCCGCGTCGATCGAGGTCACGAGGGCGATCCCGGCGAAGCCGACCAGGGCCATGGTGAACGCCGCGGGGATCCGCAGGAAGAACAGGATGACGAACATCGCGGCGATCCCGAGCACGCCGGCGATGGGGCCGCTCACGGCTTCTCCCCTTCGGACCAGAACATCTCGACCAGGTCGAGAAGGATCGTCAGCGCGAGGACGGCGAATCCCAGGCACACCAGGAACACGAACGGGTAGAAGGCGAGCTTGAGCGTCTCGGAGCGCTCCCCCGTCTGCGCCAGCCGCATCCCGTACACGAACGTCTGCCAGGAGACAATGGAGAAGAGGGCGAACATGAGGAGGTAGCTCGTGCGATCGAGGAACCGCCTGACGGGCGCTGAGAACCTGTCGGAGAGGATGTCCACGACGATGTGGTCCTTGCGCTTCTGCGTGAAGCCGAGGGCCCCGGCGGTGACCACCGCCCCGAGAAAGGAGACGACCTCGTACGTCCCGCCCACCGGAACGCGGAAGATCCGCAGGGCGACGTTCGCCGTCGCGAGGAGCGTGAGGAGGAGGAGCGACACCCCTCCCGCGACCAGCAGGGCTTTCCGCAGCCCCGCGGAAAAACGTTCCAGGCCCAACGGGGGCTCCGGCTACTTGTACTGCTGCTCGTGCTTCTTCTTCAGCGCGAGGGCGTCGGCGACGATCTGCTCCGCGGGCAGGCCGAGCGCCGCGACCCGCTTCTTGTATTCCTCCACCATCGGGGCGAGGAGCGTCCTCACGGATTCGACGTCCGTCGCCGGCAGGCTGAACACCTGGTGGTTGTACTCCTTCCTGGACCAGGCCAGCGCCTCCGTCACGTGGGCGTCCACGTAGGTGCCCGTCCACAGCGCCTGCTCCCGGCGCATGTCGTCGAGCACCTTCTTCACGTCCGCCGGGAGGGAGTTCCACTTCTCCCGGTTCATCACGACCGCGAACGTGACGACGGGAAGGTTGGCGATGGTGGCGTACGGCGTGTACGCCGCGAACTTGAAGTCCTGGAGGATCTCCAGCGAGGAGACCATCCCCTTGACGAGCCCCTTCTGGATCGCCTCGGGGGTCTCGGACTGGGGCATGGCCACCGGCACGCCGCCCAGGCGTTTGACGACCTCGGCGCTGGTCCCCGCGACCCGGAGTTCCATCCCCTTGAGGTCCGCGAGCGACTTCACCGGGGTCTTCGTCATGAAGTTCGTCGGGGGACAGGTGAAGAGGGTGAGGATCTTCACCTTCTCGAACTCCTTCGGCTGGTACTTCTCGATCAGGTCGTACAGCGTGAGGCTGGCGACCTTCGAGCTCGTGAACCCCAGGGGCAGGTCGACCGCCTCGGACACCGGGAAGCGTCCCGGCTGGTAGCTCATGGCGAAGTTGCCGATGTCCGCGAGCCCCGAAATCACGCCGTCCAGGATGTTCTTGGCGGCCAGGAGCGTTCCCCCGGGGAAGGTCTGGACCTTCACCTTCCCCCCCGTGCGCTTCTCGACCTCCTTCGCCCAATGCTCCATCTGGACGCAGGGAAACGTGGCAGCCGGGGGGAAGTTGGCGTAGGTGAGTTTGAACGCGGCCTCCGCGCGGACGGCGGAAGGCGCCGAAAGCATCACCCCCAGAAAGAGCGTCAATCCGACACATAGGGCCTGCTTCGGGGTCATTCCGGGTCTCCTTGGTCCACTCCGAACGCCGGACGGGAATCCGCCAGGAAGGGTGCAGGGGCGTTGCGGGGCGTATTTGTCCGTACAGGACCCGGGAATTATTGCCTTTTCCAACGGGGTTTGCAAGGCAAAGCGTTGTTTGAATATCGCCTGCCCGGGGGCATGGCCCGGAGGATCAACCCGCCGATGCCCACCGGGCCTCCCGGACGAGTTCGCTGAACCGGGTCAGGGGGATGCCCCATCGCTTTGCCAGCTCCGGGATGTCGACATGGTATCCCGTGGAATTGAACCAGCGGTACATGGTGGCCAGGTCGTTACCGACCGCGTTCTCGAGCCGATCGTCCGGCAGGACCTCGTAGGCGATCTTTCGCCCCATCCTTTCCGAAAGGATGCGCATCGCCTCCGGCATCGTCAGTTCGTCGCCCGCCAGCTCGACCGCCTGCCCCAGGAACTCCTTCGGCCGGGCGAAGGCGGCCGCGACAAATTCCCCGATGTCCCGGAGGGCGATCATCTGGAGCGCTACGCTCGGCCGCACCGGGTTGACGAGCTTCCCCTCCCGGATGGCCGGCAGCATCCAGGGCGAGGCGAAGTTCTCCATGAAGAAGACGGGACGGAAGATGGTGAACGGAACGCCGGACCTCCGAAGGTGCTCCTCGATCCGCCCCTTCGTTTCGAAGTGGGGGATCCCCGTCCGCTTCTCGGCACTGACCACGGAGGCGAACACGAGGTGCTTCACCCCCGCAGCCTTGGCAGCGTCGATCGCGGTGGTCCCCTGCCTCACCTCGGCGTCCATCCCCTCCTCGAGGAAGGTGGTCACGAGGAAGACCCGCCCGGCCTTTTTCAGTGCGTTTTCCATCGACTTCGCATCGGCAAGGTTCCCCTCCACCAGTTCGACTCCCCGGCTCTTCCATCCGGCCGCCTTCCCCGCGCCGCGCGTCAAACCGACCACCCGGACTCCCCGCCGCAGCAGGCTGTCCGCGGCGGCTCCCCCCTGCTGGCCCGTGATGCCCGTCACCAGAACGGCGTCGCTTGCCGGCATGAATGTTCTCCTTTCGTTATCTTGTCTGAACTATCTGATACGACGTGGTTATTCCGTTGTCGCCTTGCCGCCGCCGTTCCTCATCGCGGTCCGGGCCGCGTGCCAGGCCAGCGTTGCGCATTTTACCCGCGACGGGAACTCCCGTACGCCGGAGAACGCCGAAAGCTTCCCCAGATCCGCGCGGCCAGGAGCGCCCGCCCCGGCGACCAGATCGTGAAACCGGTCGAACAGGGCGTCCGCCTCCTGCTCCGTTTTCCCCCGCAGCGCCTCGGTCATGAGGGAGGCGGACGCCGTGGATATCGCACAACCGGATCCGACGAACCCGATGTCCCGGATGACGCCCGCCTCCACCTTCATGAAAACGGTCAGGCGGTCGCCGCACAGCGGGTTGTCCCCCTCCGCCGTCCGGTTGGCGTCCGGCAGGTCGTGGAAGTTCCTCGGGCGGCGGTTGTGGTCGACGATGATCTCCTGGTACAGCGCCCGGAGGTCCGTCATCAGGCGA
>DASWBR010000129.1:0-5387 GCA_036390495.1 Candidatus Deferrimicrobiaceae bacterium
GTAGGTGATCACCGTGATGTCCCGCCCCTCCTTGCGCAACGCCGCCTTCCCGATCGGGACCAGGAACTCCTCCTGCGGGATGTCCTCCTTGATGCGCCGGTAGAGGAACTTGTGCTCGAAGTACAGGACCGGGTCGTCGTCCCGGATCGCGGACTTCATCAGCCCCTTCGCGTCGTAGGCGGTGGCGGGCGCCACGATCTTCAGCCCCGGCACGTGGAAGAACCACGCTTCCGGGTTCTGGGAGTGGTACAGGCCGCCGTGGACGCCGCCCCCCGACGGGCCGCGGATCACGATCGGGCAGCCGGTCTGCCCGCCGTGCCGGTACCGCAGGGTCGCCGCCGTGTTCACGATCTGATCGAACCCGCAGGAGATGAAGTCGATGAACTGCATCTCCAGGATCGGCCGCATCCCCTGGACCGCCAGCCCCACGCCGGCCCCGATGATGAGCGTCTCGGAGATCGGCGTGTCCACCACGCGGTCCGCCCCGTGCTTCTCCTGGAGGCCCTGGGACGCCTTGAAGGCGCCCCCCATGATTCCCACGTCCTCCCCCAGGAGCATGACGTTCCTGTCCCGGGCCATCTCCTCGTCCATGGCCTGTCGGATCGCCTCGATGTAGGTGACCAGCATGGCTTACCGCGCCTCCGTGTCGATCGGCATGGCGTACAGGTCCTCCATCGCCTCCGGTCCGTCGGGATAGGGGCTCCCTTCGGCGAAGGCGACCGACTCTTCGACGATCCGCTTCACCTTCTCGGTCGTCTCCGCCTGGATGGCGGCGAAGTCGTACTTCTTCTTCTGCAGGTACACCTCCCACAACTGGATCGGATCCCGGCTTTCCCAGGTGATGACCTCCTCCTCCTCCCGGTAATCCGCCCGGTCGTGCTCGGAGTGGCCGTGGTACCGGTACGTCTTGCACTCCACCAGCGTCGGCCCGTCCCCCCGCCGCGCCCGGTCGATCGCCTTCTTCGCGGTCTTCAGAACCGCGTGGAGGTCGTTCCCGCTGACGATTTCCCCCTTGAATCCGTACCCCGCGGCGCGGTCCGCCACGTTGTCCACGCCGAACTGCAGCTCGTTCGGGGTCGAGTAGGCGTAGAAGTTGTTCTCGCAGACGAAGACCACCGGGAGCCGGTGGACGCCGGCGAAGTTCATCGCCTCGTGCACGTCCCCGCGGCTGCTCGCCCCCTCGCCGAAGAAGGCGATCGCCACGCGGTCCTCCTTCCGGATCTTGAACTTGTACGCCATCCCCGCCGCCACCGGCAGGGTCGCCCCGAGGCAGGAGGTGGCGCCGAAGATCCCGTTGGCCAGGTCGCCCCCGTGGAGATAAGAGTCCTTCCCCTTCGAGAACCCGTCCCGCTTCCCGAAGATCTGGGCCATCAGGCGCTTCGGGTCCGCCCCCTTGACGAGGAAGGCGCCCATGTCCCGGTGGAGCGGAAAGATCCAGTCGTCCCACCGCAGGTCGTGGCAGAAACCCACCGTCACCGCCTCCTGCCCCTTCCCGGAGTAGACCCCGCCCATGAGCTTCCCCTGCTTGTCCAGGGCGGAGATCCGGTCCTCGTACTCCCGGATCAGGCGGAGCCAGTAGTACAGTTCCCGGTCTTTCTGCTCGGTCATGGTCGCCTCGCGTCGTCGGATTTCGCCGTCATATGTCGATCGCCTCGCCGCCCAGCATCAGCGCCGCTTCCCGGATCGCCTCCGGCAGGGTGGGGTGCGCGTGGACCGTCCTGCCGATCTCGTGGAACGTCGCCTCGACGGACCGCGCCAGCGAAAGCTCGGCGATCATGTCCGGCGCCCCGATCCCGAGGATGTGGCATCCGATCACCTCGCCGTACTTCGCCTCCGCGATCATCTTGACGAACCCCTCCGTGTGTCCCGAGGCGACCGCCTTCCCGAGCGCGGTGAAGGGGAACTTCGACACCTTGCAGTCGATCCCCCGCCGCTTCGCCTCTTCCTCCGACAGACCGATCGTGGCCACCTCGGGGCGGCAGTACACGGCGGCGGGGATCCGGTCGGGGTCGGGGCGCTTCGCGTCCATGCCGGCGATCGCCTCCGCGGCCGCTACCCCCTCCGCGGACGCCTTGTGGGCGAGCATCATCCCGCCGATCACGTCGCCGACGGCCCAGATGGTGGGGCAGGATGTCCGGAGCCTCTCGTCCACCTGGATGAATCCCCGGTCGATGCGCACGCCGCACTCCTCGAGCCCGAGCCCCGCGGAGAGGACCTTCCGTCCCACGGCGACCAGGAGCTTCTCCGCGGTGAGCGTCTCCTCCTTCCCGCCGGAGGACACGGTCAGCGTGCGGGTGACCTTGTTGTACGATTTCGCCGGGGCGGAGGTGAGGATCCGGATCCCCTGCTTCTCCAGCGCCCTGGCCAGCCCCGTCGCCACCTCGCGGTCGGTGCGCGGCAGGAGCTGATCCTCCATCTCGACCACTGTCACCTCGGCCCCGAACGCCCGGTAGACGTAGGCGAATTCCAGCCCCACCGCGCCCCCCCCGAGCACGATGACCGAGCGCGGAAGGTCCTCCTTCGCCAGCGCGTCGTCGCTGGTCAGGATGATGTTGCCGTCCGGCTCGATTCCCGGCAACCCGCGGACCGAAGTCCCCGAAGCCACGAGGATGTTGCCCGCCGACAACTGCTCGTCCCCGGCCTTCACCGTGGTGGGGGAGGTGACCGTCGCGTTCGCCTGGAACAGTTCGATGCCGTTCTTCTTGAAAAGGAAGGCGATCCCGCGGGCCATCCGGTCCGCCACCTTCCGGCTGCGACGGATCACCTCGCCGTAATCCGCCGACACCCCCTGGCACCGGATCCCGTATGCAGCGGCGTTCTTCATCTCCTCGTACAGCCCGGCGGAGACCAGGATCGCCTTCGAGGGGATGCATCCCCAGTTGACGCACACCCCTCCGGGGCGGTCGCGTTCGGCCACCGCCACGCGCATCCCCAGCTGCGCCGCGCGGATCGCCGCGACATACCCGCCGGGTCCCGCCCCGATCACCACCAGGTCGAAATGCTTCATCCGGTGCCCCCGTCAACCCGCCGACGTTCCGAAGTGCCGGACGGTCCCGATTTCGATGCAGATTTCGCGGACCCGTTGCGCATCTTCCTGCCCAACCCCTCGGGAAATGATATTCCGAATCCCGGGATTGCGGGGCGAAAAACGTGCATCCCCACCTGGAAGCCGGTTGCCTGCGACCCGCGGGGGGAATCTTTCCGGAAGACGCAGCCCGAAACGGGGAGGGACCATCTTAACGGTGGAAACCCGGGGAGGAGCAAACCGGACACCACCGCGGAGGAGGAGAGAACGCCATGTTCGATGCCGATCGGTTCGGGAAGGTGAATCTGACCCGCAGGGATGCCCTCAGGGTCACCGGCGCTGCCGCCGTGATGGCCGCCCTCCCCTGGAGCGCGACGAGGGAAGCGGAAGGGGCGCAGCCGCCCGCGCTGAAAGGTGCCCAGGCCGGCGGGTATTACCGGTTCTCCGTCGGAGACGCGGAGGCGATCGTGATCAGCGACGGGGCCTTGAGCTTCCAGCCGATCCAGCCGACCTGGGCGCCGGAAGCGACCAAGGAGGAACTGGAGGGGACGCTGCGGTCCGCCTTCCTGCCGCCGGACCGCATCACCCTGGGGGTGAACACCCTGCTGATCCGGATCGGCGGGGAACTGATCCTCGTCGACTCGGGCGCCGGAGGCCTCTTCGGGCCTTCCCTCGGGAAGGTCCGCGAACGGATGGAAGCCGCGGGAGTCAAACCGTCGCAGGTGACGGGCGCCGTGCTGACCCACGCCCACGGGGACCACTTCGGGGGACTGCTCGACGGGGATGGGAAACCGGTCTACCCCAACGCGACGTATTTCGCGTCGAAAACCGAGGTCGATTACTGGACCGGCCCCGATCCCGACTTCTCCAAGCTGCGGATTCCAAAGGAGCGAAGGGACCAGTCCCTCGCCGCCGCCCGGAAATACCTCGCGGCGATCAAGGACCGCCTCACGCCGGTGACGCCCGGGAAGAAGATCGTGGAGGGGATGGAGGTCGTGGACGCGCCGGGCCACACCCCGGGCCACATCGCCCTGCTCGTCACCTCGGGGAAGGAGGCGCTGCTGAACTCGGCCGACACGGTCCACCACCACGTCCTGATGTTCTCCCACCCCGAGTGGACCTCGGCGTTCGACGTCGACCCGGGGATGGGGGCGCAGACCCGGCGGAAAATCCTCGACCGGACGGCGGCCGACGGGGTGCGGCTCCTCGGCTACCACCTGCCGTTCCCCGGCATCGGCCACGTTCGGGCCGTCAAGGGCGGAGCCTTCGAATGGGTCCCGGAGCCCTGGAGCTGGACTACGGCTTGATCATCACCATCTTGATGTTCGTCATCTCCTCGCAGGTGAAGCGGACGCCTTCGCGGCCGAGGCCGGAGAGCTTGTTCCCTCCGTACGGCATGTGGTCGACGCGGAAGATGGAGGTATCGTTGATCATCACGCCTCCGACGTTGATCCGGTCCACGGCGTACATCGCCTTCTTGATATCGTTCGTGTAGACCCCCGCCTGAAGCCCGAACGGGGAGTCCTCGACCATCGCCACCGCGTCTTCGAACCGGTCGTACTCGTAGATCGAGACCAGCGGGGCGAACGCCTCCTGGCACATCACCTTCATCTCGGGACGGACGTTGGCCAGCACCGTGGGGTACATCACCCGCCCCTCGCGCCTCCCGCCCACGAGCACCTTCGCCCCGGCAGCGACCGCCTCCTTTACCCACGCCTCGGCACGCTCCGCCTCCGGCAGATCGATCATCGGGCCGACGTCGCAATCCTTCTCCACCGGGTTACAGACCTTCAGCTTCCTCGTCTCGTCGACGAACCGCTCCGTGAACCGGTGTGCGATGGATTTGTGGACATAGAGGCGCTGCAGGGAGATGCAGACCTGGCCGGAGTTCGCGAAGGCGCTCACCACGCAGCGGGGGACGGCCGCGTTGAGGTCCGCGTCGGGTTCGATGATCGTACCCGAATTATTCCCCAGCTCCATCGTCACCTTCTTCAGGCCCGCCTTGCGGATGATCTGCTCGCCCACCGGCGGGGAACCGGTGAAGGAGATCTTCCCGATGCGCGGGTCCACCGTCACCCACTCTCCGACCGTGCCGCCGGAGCCCACCACAAGGTTGAAGGCGCCGGGGGGGAGGCCAGCCTCCTCGAGAATCTCGGCGAGCCGCACGGCGGTCAGCGGGGTTGTGGAGGCGGGTTTCAGGACCATCGTGTTTCCCACCGCAAGCGCCGGTCCCACCTTGTGGGCGACGAGGTTCAGCGGGAAGTTGAACGGCGTGATTGCGGTGACCACCCCGATCGGGCACCGCAGGTAGAAACCCACCCGGCCCTCCCCTGCGGTGCTGGCGTCCATCGGGACCGTCTCC